>DAOWIJ010000070.1 GCA_030640955.1 Fidelibacterota bacterium | reverse complement strand
TGGTATGACCGTGCCATAGCCAGAGGCGACACCAACTTGACCGCCATTATCGATTCGGGGCGTATGGAAATAGGTTATAAGTTCCTTCAGCGGGCCGACAGGCGGCTGTCCAGGGGTGAGCTGGACACTACCGGCAGGCTATTGAAAATCGCCCAGAATCTCATGCCGACCGAAGAAGACCTGGTAAAGCGCTATTCCGCTGAAGTACTGATCCAGGAGGGGCATCGTTTTCGCGGGGCAGGTGACTTCAACTCGGCCTTGCGCCATTATGACCGGGCAATAGCGGCCGACTCAACGCGGACTGTCGAGATTACCGGCTACAAGGCCCGCATAGCTGAGGATCTGCTCAAGCTGGCAATTACCGCCACCGACCGCTCGGCCCTGGCCCTGGCTCTCGAATCGGTGCGCCGCAGCCGGGAACTCGATCCCGGCCGGAAACAGGAACTCGATTTGCTGGAGACCCAACTCCAGGAGCGCCTCGACAAACTGGCCCAGGCAGAGATACGTCAGGCGGTGGAAGGCCAGATGAACGCCGTGCGTGAGGCCCGCGATTATATGCCGCCGACAAAACCACAAATAGGCATGCTCGTTTCCCAGATCGAAGAAATTCTGGGGCCGCCGGATCATATCACTAAAGGGGATGACCAGCACGGCGCCAACCACCAGTTGTGGGAATACGGTGGCGGGGATCATCCCGGCCAATATTACTTTGAGAATTATGAGTTGAAACGGGTAGAACTACTCAAAGAGTAAAACTGGTGGCCTATGGCCGCAACAAGGTACTAGAGGATGTGATAAGCCTTCAGGCCCCACACAACCTCTTCCAGCGTAACCCTGATAACTCCAAAAGCGGGCACGGCGAAAAGCATCCCCAACGGTCCCATGATCGAATTGCCCACCATGATGACTACTATTACTACCAGCGGGTGCATCCCCACACTGGCCGACATGATTTTCGGTGAGACAAAGAAGTTATCGATCATCTGCACAAGCAGGAACATGGTAATGATGAACACTGGCACAACCGCTGAGATACCGTCAAGCTGGGGGGTCATTAAATAGGCCAGGATGGCAGGCACCATCCCGACAAATGGTCCGATAAAGGGGATCAGATTGGCAAATCCGGCCAGCATGCCAATGATAAAGGCGTAGGGAATATTTACTCCCAGCAGCCAGGATAAAGTGTACAGACCGATGGTAGACAGTACGCCGACAGTCGCCGCCGCCGCCCCTTGGCCACGCAGATAACCACTCACCTGTCCATCGATTTTATGCAGCAGGTTCATGGCCATCTCGAAGTAAGCGTTCGGTACAGCGCCAATTATCTTCATCTTGAAATTGCGTGATTCCAGCAGCAGGATGAACGTGAAAACCAGTACCAGAACCATATTCATCACCATGGCAAACAGCTTGCCCATGATGCCTGCCAGGTCGCCCAGCAGTGATTGGATGAAAGAGCCACTTTTGGCCAGCCAGGTCCCCATGTTTGCCTCAACATAACTATAGGCATCCGGGGGCAGGACATCGGTCAGTGAATTTTTTAACGATACCGCCAGTGTTTCCAGGCTTTGCCCCTGGAAAGCAGATGCCATGTCGCTGGCTTCTTCGATCAGGATGGGTATCAGCATGCTGGCCATGGCAACAATCAGTGAAATAATCGTCACGTAAACAGCCAGCACGCCACCAATGCGGCTGCCGCCTAACCGGCTTTCGACAAAATCGACAAGTGGCGCCAGGATGCTGGCCAGTAGCAACGCCATAACCATCAGCATCAGGATCGGCGAGATGTGCTTCCACAGCAACATGATAGCCAACAGGGGAACGATAAACTGCGCCCCACGCATCAGGAACTGGGCCAGTTTTCTGGAGGTAGTGCTACCTGGGGGCATGCCGTCAGGCCGTTTCCGCTTTGCTCCCGGAGTCTGGGGCTGGTGATGCCTCAGCGGCCTGCTGTTGGACTTCGATCAGATATTCATTGGTCTTGCGGAGCCGTTGGGCGATCACCTCAGCCAGGCCGACCATGATCTTGTTCCCCAATGCGGGGAAGCGGGTGAGGATAGCCTGCATTTCGGGCCTGAAAAAAGCGATCAGACGGGTATCCCCGGAGCTCTGCGCCGTAGCGGACCGGTCAGAGTCGTCCACTAGAGCCAGGTCACCGAAAAAGTCGCCGTCACCCAACTCGGAATAGACAATGATGTTATCACGATCCTGGTTATTGACAATCTGGACAGTGCCTTTGATGATGATGTACATGCCCAACCCGGGATCGCCATGGTTGAAAATCACTTCTCCCGACGTATACTCACGGTGATGAACCAACCGCTCGATCTCGCGCAGCTCCCTTTTTGACAAGGAGCTGAAAATGGGAACATTCCGCAGGGCAAAGGCGGTTTCAGACAGTTCCCGGTTTTTTCTTTTGAATATGTTTTCCCAAATACCGTTACGCATGTGCTTAAGTTGGGTAATGGATCGGTATTTGTCAAGAAACATGATTGTGGCTCCCACTCAATTTTGACAAATTGCATCTGATGAAATTGCGCTTATATGGCTCATTAGTGATCTCCCTGTGCGTTCCCTTATCGGGGCAGGTGAGTGGTGAGTTGGAGCAATTGGACCGACAAATCGCCAGCAAGCAGAGCGATCTGGAAAAATTGCGCGACGAGATCAACCTTTATCAGCGCAGGATTACCAAGAAAGAGCAGGCCGAGCAGAACGAATTACAACAGCTCTATGACGTTGAAGAGAATATTTCCCTGACCAGCCGCTTGATCAAGGCGCTGACCGATGAGATCAATCAGCTCAGTGATGGCATCAACCTAGCGCAGGTACTGATCAAGCGTGAGGAGACCGAAATTACCAACCTGCAGGATAAGCTGGCCGAACGCTTTGTGCATATTTACCGGCAGCGGCGCGCTTCCATGCTGGAGTTGATATTAACGTCCCGCAACTGGAACCAGGCCACCTACAGGGCCAAGTATCTCAAAGTCGCGGTAGACTATGACCGTTACCTGACCAAGCAGGTTAAGGAGGAAATTGCCCGGTTGGAGCGCCACAGAACAAAGCTATCCAAAGACCGTTCCCTCAAACAGAGCCTGCTGTCTGAAAAAGGGCGTGAGGAGAAGCGTCTGCTGGCGGATAAGCGAAAACGAAAGCAGCAGATCGAACGGATCAAGCGGGACCGTCGCAACGACGAACGAGTTCTCACTGAAAAGCAGAAGGCCGCCGTTGAGATTGAGCGTCTGATAGCCGGTCTGGAAAAAGATCGCGATTCCAGGTCCCGGGCGCTGTCAGAGATTCGCCGCCGGCGGGAAATGGACGATACTCCCGATGTAACTTTCTACCGGGGGAAGTTGCCCTGGCCCACAACCGGCCAGATCGTGGCGCGCTTTGGCCAGCAGCGCAATCCACGTCTGAATACTATTACGGAAAATACCGGTATCGACATCAGATCTGCCCAAGGTTCAGACGTGAGCTCGGTACTTGATGGTCTGGTGACTACGATCACTTATCTGCGGGGATTCGGTACAACCATTATCATCGATCATGGTAAGGACCTGTATACTGTCTATACGCACGTTGAGGAGGTGCTGGCCTCCGAGGGCGAATACGTGGATCAGGGACAGATTATCGCCCAGGTGGGCAGTACCGGCAGTCTGGATGGGGCCAAACTGCACTTCGAAGTCTGGACCAACCGACAGAAACAGGACCCGGAGTTGTGGCTTGCCAAACCGATCTCTTTCTGAAGGTAGCTGAACCCACCAATGATTTATCCTGACCTGCGATTACACACAAATTTGTGGGAACGCCTGTCGACGACCTTCCTGCAGGGCCGCCTTGGCCACGCCTATCTGTTTTACGGTCCGGCAGGCAGCGGTAAGGAAGCCCACGCCATCGAGTTGGCGGCGCTGGTCAACTGTAAGCAGCCGAGCGTTGAAGGTGCCTGCGGCCGGTGCCCCTCGTGCATAAAAATGAAAACATTGCAGCACCCCAATCTGCAATTGGTAGTGCCTTTACCGCGACGCAACCCGGTGGAGAAGCGCGACGATCCCCTCAAAGCCC
>DAOWIJ010000076.1 GCA_030640955.1 Fidelibacterota bacterium | reverse complement strand
TCGATACTAGATACTCGATATTGGATATTGGATGAAGAGAGAATCGCGTCAGCGGTGTGAGGTAAGGTAGGCAGATCAGCGAGCCGGTTCTTTTCAGCCACTCACCCCGTCCCGACGCTACGGTCGGGACTGCCCCTCTCTCACCTAAATCCGAATGCCATCCGGAAAGAGGGGCAAAAAGGAGGCTACCAATGCTTTGTGGCTGCGGTGATTTTCGCCAGCACACCGGGCAGGTTTTGCTCCACCTCATCAGAAGTGCAGCGGAAAAATCTAATTCCGCAGCTCGCGCGCATTCTCACGAATTGACTTGATCTGGTGGTGCTTCTGGAATTCTCCCCCGGGCATGATCCAAATATGCTACCACCGAACCCGCATAGAGCCACAAAATTCCCCCTCTTTCCAGATGTGATTTTTGATGCTGGCGAGAGAGGGGGACGACGAAGTCGGGGGGTGAGTGTGTTTCCCGCATATGGCGGGGTTTAGTCCACTGCTCTACCGATGAGCAACGAGTT
Source organism: Fidelibacterota bacterium (assembly GCA_030640955.1). Lineage (GTDB taxonomy): Bacteria > Fidelibacterota > Marinisomatia > SCGC-AAA003-L08 > TS1B11 > DAOWIJ01. The sequence continues at coordinate 2,991 of DAOWIJ010000076.1, read as the reverse complement.
GTGTGGGGCAAAGGCTATCAGGGTGTGAAAAACGCCATCCAAAATATCGAAGAGGCCCTCCCTTTCCTACCATCCACCAAACTGGTGGAGAAATTCCGGGACCGATCCAGGACCATCAAACGCTATGACCAAACCAAACCACACCAATCCAACAAGATATCCAACGTAAGAAAACAGCCTGACTTGGGTTACCTTTTAATATGAGGCAACGGGACCTCCAATTCAGTAAGTGACAATCGGGATATCGGTAGCATAATTGCTCAGCAAGGGGCTTTACAAACCGGTGTCAAAGGGACTATCTTCCGTCGGTTGTCCAACAGGGTTAGACGGCTTTTGCTGTTTAAGGGATGGCCGGGGTATGATCCAATGATTGGAGCGATGTAAAACACGTAATGAGAATTTCGTCCTTAGTGGCAGTAATGTTATCGGTGGCAATAGCCAATGGAGCCTCCGATCTATTGGTGTTCGGTGATCAGGTGAAACTGGAGCCCGTATTTTTCGGCATTCACCGCACCGGTGGCGGACTCTGGCAGGGGCCGGATGAGGCGGTATCATTCGCCGGCTGGGGCGTCAAGGGTTATGGCGAATTCGGACCCTGGTACCTGGAGACCGAACTGGTACTGATGCGCTTTTTCGGTCTTGAGGGTTTTCCCACCAGTTTCATGCCGGAGCAGGGTTTCTCCTGGAGTCTGCATTCAACCGGTGAGGCGGATGAATTCGACACCGATTACGCCGATGCCCTGATCGAGTATACTAAAGGCGGCGTGAAACTGTTCGCCGGCAAATTCGCGGACTCCTGGGGACCGGGCAGGCACTCGCTGACGGTCTCGAACAAGCCTCCCAGTTATCCCCGGGCCGGGTTTACCTGGCAGATCGGGGAGCGGTTCAACTTTACCTATTTTCACGGCTCCCTGCACAGCCAACTGGAGGATACCGACGGCACTGCCAATTCACCCACCAGGTATGGTGAGAAGAAAGTCTACTATCCCCGGTACATCGCGGCCCAGCGGCTGGAAGTTTATCTACCCCGGAATTTCACCCTTGGTATCAGCGAAGCTGTGGTTTACGGTGACCGTACAATTGAAATGATCTACGCCATTCCCATTGTCAATCTATGGTCGGCGCAGCACTACCTGACAGACCAGGATAACACCCAGATCAGCGCCGACCTGGCATGGCAGCCATCGGAGCGTCTCCGGTTGTACGGTGTCTGGATGATGGACGAGTGGACGCCTGCCCTGTCAATGAAGGATGACAACCGCAACTGGTTCGGTTGGCAGGCCGGGGCAGAGGGCCAATCCCTGTTGAGGCCGGGCGACAACCTGAACATTGAGGCCACCTGGACCGACCATCGCATCAATCGCCACCGCTTCCCGGTGAACGATTTCAAGACCCACGGCTATTACCTGGGGCACTGGATAGGACCCCATGCCAAGTCGCTGGTGCTGCAATACAGTGTGCCGGTGGGACCAGTGCACGTAGTGGCGGGATTCAGCCAGGCCGAGCGGGGCGAGCTGAGCGAAGACATGATCAATGACCAATATAAATCAGGGTATGAGCCGCCGCCGCACCTGGACGGCGTCACCGAGAAGTGGCGCCAACTGGAATTGACCGTTCTGGCCAATGTGTGGAGCAAGCTGTGGCTGGAGGCGGGCGTCGCCAGCATTCAGTGGGACAACTGGGGCTACGATCCCGAGGACTTGCCCGACGACCTTGCCGATGACACCTACACCGATATATCCAAGCTGTCATTCACAGTCGGCTTCTACTACAATTTCAAGCTCACCGGGTATAGGGTGAGTGAGTTTGCGGGGAGAAACGAGTAGGGCTGCTATTAGAGATCGTGTCATCCTTAGGCAGGCCCGGGATGACAAGAGACAGCGAAAGTACTCTGACTTATCTCGGTACACCGCGCCGCAGAAAATTTGGTGGCAAAACAACTTTTAGGTGTAACTTATCGTATCATAACCGTTTCCAGAGTGTGGCACATTCACCGCATGTATGTGTGGCGCACCAAAGACTATATTGTATTACAGGAAGTACGTCAAGGAGGTTGCTATGAATAAACTGGCAGTTTTGATGTTATCCGGTCTGTTGCTGGCGGGCAGCGCTTTAGCCCAGGGTCAGCCATCAGCCGCGATAGGGATTCAGCACACACTGTTCGATCTTTCGAATTTCGCCGTGCTATTGATGGACGAAGACGCGGCGGAGCTGTCGCTGATGCCCAAGACGGAGATCATGCTAACCCGTGGCGCTGGCGCCGTAAGTCTGCTCGCCAACTTCGGCTATGCCCGGGCCATGAGCAGTTATGAAAGAGATAATAGCGGCGATAAATACGAGGAAAAATCGGTGATCCAAGCTATCGATATCAAGGCGGGCATCAAAATCAGTGGTGGCAGCCATCAGCCAGGCCGGGGAGAATCGTATCTGTACATCATGGGCGGTAAGCGAATCGGCTCGCAGGAATATGAGGAAAAAGATGGCGACTATGAGTATGATCCGGACAAAGACTACGTGGAATACCGGAATAAACTGATGTCGCCCTGGTTGGCCAGCGGTGGATTTGGCGCAGAGTATTTCTTTAACAGCCACCTGGCGCTGAATATGGATCTCAGAGCTGACCTAATATTCGTATCGGCCACATACGAGGATGATAATGGCACCGATCGAACCTCAACCAGTATGCTGATCCAGACACGCCCCATACTGGGACTTAGCATTTACTACTAGCCGCTTGTCCAATATTTGATCAAGGGCCGCCGGAATGCAAATATTCCGGTGGCCTTTTTAATAACGCGATTGCCCATGGTGTTCGTCATCCTTCCCCGCCTTTGGCGGGACAGGCGACAGGCTCATCCTTCGACAGGCTCATCCTTCGACAGGCTCCATTAGACTTAGAGGTGCAAAATGACCCTGAATAGCATTATACTCATGTATCTGAACCAGGTTTGTTTCACCTCTTACCACAACCGAGGGCTGAGTAAGTCTATG
>DAOWIJ010000071.1 GCA_030640955.1 Fidelibacterota bacterium | reverse complement strand
CATAGACTTACTCAGCCCTCGGTTGTGGTAAGAGGTGAAACAAACCTGGTTCAGATACATGAGTATAATGCTATTCAGGGTCATTTTGCACCTCTAAGTCTAATGGAGCCTGTCGAAGGATGAGCCTGTCGAAGGATGAGCTTGGCTCTTATAAGGGCGACTCAGTGAGTCGCCCCTACGGGCGGCCTTGCAATCGAATTTGCTGAAGAAAACCCTTCCTTCTCGCTTACGCGAGGTCCTTCCCTTAATAAGGGAAGGATTAGAGGGCATCGGTGGTTGCGTGCTAATATCAGGAAAATATCACATCTTGTACCGCAGCCCAATAATGCAGCATAAACCAACAAGCCCTCCCTTTAAAAGGGAAGGCACTCACAAAGTGAGATGGGTGGGTTCGGCGCAAGGCAGGTACAGTTTGTGGCGTAGGCCGTCTACCCGGTAATCGAGGACGAATCAGGGGTGGCCAGCAGGTAGTGGGCGGATGGTGGTGATGAGGTATTAATCTGGGTCGTATGAACACCGAACTATGCCGCTAGCTCGTTGGTGGTCTTCAGCCCGCGGATGGCCTCTAAAGCCACCTTCGCCTTGAACGATGCACTAGATCACTTGCGCTTCATTTTGCCCCCTATTCACTCGTACCCAGTAAAAACTTATCATCTTAACACCGTGTGCAGCTTTTAGGGGGAAGCTTAATCTTCTCTTTAGATTGCCATGGCTGGACTGTTAATTAAGGACAGCCAGAAAAGGTAATATGCCAAAAATCCGAGCCCGATAACTACTACTACTGGTACTAAAATGGTTCGGCGCCTGGATTGAATTTCAGTATTTGAAAGATACTGTCGCGTGACATTTTTACCATCCTGATGAATGCTCACGATCTTTTTTTTTGGAAGAATGAGAACATCATTGGGGTCTATTTCTAAGTGTATTGTACGCTCATCTGTAAATATGATTTTCCCGCGGACTGGTTTTCTATCCTCCGCAAGCCTGATAACCACATCAGACGCAGTTGCCAAACCTAAATGCGCCAGCGATACTTCCATCGCCTGGGTTCGCCTCTCGACAGATTCATCGGCGATACGCTCCGGCGGTTCATCCCCGGAATCCCAGGCCACCACGCCGTTATTTAGTACTATGGAGTGAATCAGTTTAAGATGAATACCCTGTGCTGCTGGACCCCAGACGCTGGCAACCTCTGGCACCATAAATGCGGTGCTGTCCCGGATCTCGACAAAACGCACCCGGTGCTGTTTGCCGGTTTTAAGTGTCAGGATGTCCTGCGCGAAGGTGGCGGAAACAATTATCAGCAGTATGGCAAGGTATCGCATGGCGTGTCTCCTGTAGTGCCACAATGTAACCTCAATATGGTCTGTTAAAACAGCAAAAACCACTAAAATATGTTGATCCGGATGAGTATATAATTATCAGTTTAGACTTCGATGGTTTCCAGGCGGGCGTCGTCGGGTATATCGGGTTCCAGGGCCAGCATATCCTCGGCTCCCGTCTTTAATGATTCGATCAGCTCATCGTAGGTCCGCTCCTGTGCGTTGACCCCGGGCAGATCAACCAGCCACCCTATCCACCACTCGCCTTCCTGCTTGATGACAGCATTATATTTCATCGTTTAGTTCCCCTTGAATGGTATTTCTAAATCCTTGCAGATCTTACGCGCCAGCAGGTCCACGATTTCCGTATGTCTGGGCACCTGTGTTCTGAGCTGGGTACGGCCCCAGATGGAGTGTTTTCTACCCTCCCGTATCAATTCCGCACCGTTCCGGCGCAGCCAGCGAATCAACTCGGATCGCTTCATTAAGTAATTTAAGGCAAGCAGGCTTCAAAATGAATATGCAAATCAAGTCTGCGTCCCTAGCCAACCACCCGCCTGTACGCCTGCCAGATCAGGCCCACCTGCCACCGCATGAGATCGCAGGTCCGCATGGCCTGAGACTGTTTTGCGGGACGTGACCGCACCAGGTTTTCCATACGCTGGCGGGAAATCAGAAATGATGGCTCCAGGTTGTGGGCAGCGGCGATTTCCGCGCAGGCGACCTTCAGATGCTCCAACTGGGACTGCTGCCGGTTGGTCATGGGCGGGAGGCGGTTGCCTTCCCGGCGCTTTTTGGGCAGGTCCGGCAGTGTGGGGGCGTTCTCGATGGCCCGTTTCAAGGCGGCCATCCGTCGGCCGGTGCAGTTGCGGGGGAGGGCGGGCATCCGGGTACTGGCAGCGGCCTGGTTCTCAACGGCCCAGTGCACCAGGCCCAAAAGCTGCTGGTCGCCCATTACCTTGAACGGCGGTAAGTCTGCCCGCTGGGCCTCCTGGTCGCGCCAGGACCACACAGCCTGCAGGTATTTGAGGTGAATGCCCCGTAGCACACCAGAACCTTTGACCCTGGTCCACGGGCGCTCATGGGAACGGTTATCTGCTATGGTGGCGGCTTTAGCGGTGCGTTGGGCGATCTCGGTCTCCCAGTCCAGCCTTCCCAGCTGCTCCAGTTCCGATTGCTGTTTCTCACGCAGCGGGAGCAGATACCGGATATCGTTGGCCGCGTACTCCAGCAGCTTGTCGGCCAGCGGCCGCCTGGACCAGTCCGTCTTCTGACCGCCCTTTGCCAAAGTTACATCGAAAT
>DAOWIJ010000177.1 GCA_030640955.1 Fidelibacterota bacterium | reverse complement strand
GTACCGGGTATTCTCGGCTACCTCGATTCCGTCCCAGTGCGGGCCGTGGCCGCCGTCATCATTGCCGTGTTTGCCTTCTTTTTCGTTACGGTGAGCGCCCGTATCGTGGGGCTGGTGGGTGTTACTTCCAATCCCACCTCGGGCATGACCATCGCCACGTTGCTGGGCACCAGCTTCATATTCTACATGCTGGGCTGGACCGACATGCCCGGCAAGGCCACTGCCCTGATGGTGGGTACGGCCGTCTGTATCGCCGCCTCCATAGCCGGTGATACCTCCCAGGACCTGAAAACCGGCTTTGTGCTGGGGGCCACCCCGCGCCTGCAGCAGATCGGCGAGCTCATTGGCGTCATCACCTCCGCCGGTGTGGTCTGCCTGGTGGTGATGATGCTGCACAACAACACGCCGGGCGGTCTGGGCGGCGAGGAACTGCCCGCGCCTCAGGCCGTACTCATGAAACTGGTCATCGACGGTGTGCTCGACCAGAACCTGCCGTGGGTGCTGATAATGATCGGCATCGCCATCGGCCTGGTGGCGGCGGCCATCCGTATACCGGTGCTGCCCTTTGCCGTGGGGGTCTACCTGCCCATGTCCACCATGGCGGCCCTGTTCGTGGGCGGTTTCCTGCGCTACCTGGTAACCCGCAATCAGACACCCGAGGAGTCCGAGCGCCGTCGTGAGCGGGGCGTGCTGTTCGGGTCGGGACTGGTAGGTGGTGGCGGCCTGACCGGCGTTATACTGGCCCTGTGGGTGGGTCTGCGCAGCGGGCAACGGATCGAGGGCTTCCCCCTGGACCTGCCTCCCGCGGCCGCGGAAGCGTTGGCCTTTGCGGCCATACTGGCCCTGGCCCTGTTAATGGCTAACTACGCGCGGAAAAGCAGCGCAGATTGATAATCCGTTATTTTGCCTTTAGCGGAAACCTCTCAGGATGCTCGATTGATTCAACGCCCAGATCAACATCCAGATCGGGCCAGTAAAAATGCCCTGGTGTGGGTTCTTCGATATTTATTATTTGCCCCACCGGCATGTCTTTGAACCACGGGAAATCCTCATACGACATAAAGAACTCCTTGCCATGGGCAAGCAGCCAGATGCCATGTTTCGAGATATTGGTTACTTCACTCACTGAAGTGTTTTTCCCAAGCGCTTGTGAGCTCATCGTAATGCCCCTCAATCAGTTGTTCAATATCTTTTAATTGCGAACGGGATAACCGGTAATTACTGGTTAATTCAATTTCTGGCTCCAACCAGTATTTAGCTTCACCATCACTGCAGTACACATGCACATGCTTCCGAGATTCTTCCCGGGAAAAAAGAAAAATCGATAACCTTTTTCCCTGAATACAGTAGGGCTCATCCGTTCGCCTTATTTCTCATAACCCCCAGAATCACCACCAGCGATATAGCAAAATATATTTTCTGCATTTCAGCCCCGCGCAAGCTCTCATTTTTCTCGATATTAAGCAAAAATCTGATGAGTTCGGCAAGTTTTTGCATGCCGTTATTACGGCGCCACCGCCTGCATGATGATGCCGCACAGCCACGCGCCGTAGGTGCCCAGGGCGTAACCCAGCACCGCCAGCAGCACGCCCACCGGCGCCAGGGCGGGATGAAAGGCCGAGGCCACGATAGGCGCCGATGCCGCTCCCCCTATATTGGCCTGGCTGCCCACCGCCACAAAGAAGAAGGGCGCCTTGATCAGCTTGCCCACCGATAGCAATATGGTGACGTGCACCAGCATCCACACCCCGCCCACCATGAACAGCTGGGGTGAATCCACAACCGCGCCGATGTCCATGCGCATGCCGATGGAGGCCACCAGCACGTACAGCAGCAGGCTGCCGTAGCGCGAGGCCCCCACCCCCTCCAGGGCGCGCACTTTAGTAAAGGAGAGGATCAGACCCCCGGTGGTGGCGATTACCACGATCCAGAAAAAGGGCGAGGTGAGGCTGTATTTCGCCAGGCCCGGAGCATTAGCAGTTATCCAGGGCGCAATGAAGCCCGATCCGGCGTGGGCCAGGGCCGTTACACCGAAACCCACTGCCAGAACCGTGGTCACATCGGTGAGCGAGGGTATGGTGGCGATGGAGGCGCGGTAGTCCTCGATGCTTTTACGCACCCGGGTGATGGCCGAGGCGTCCCCCTTGAACCAGGCGTCGATGCGCTCCGATATGCCCGCGCCGTAAAGCAGGAAGGCCATCCATACGTTGGCCACCAGCACGTCCACGGCGATCATGGCGGTAAACAGGTTATCGTCCACTTCGAAAACTTCCTTCATGGCGGTCTGGTTGGCGGCACCGCCGATCCAGCTGCCCGCCACCGTGGTCAGGCCCCGCCACACAGCTTCCGGTCCCGTACCGCCCACCACGTCCGGCGCGAATACGCTGAAAATCAGAATGGCTATGGGGCCGCCCAGGATAATGCCCACCGTACCGGCCAGGAACATAATCACCGCCTTACGTCCCAGGCCCATGATCTCCTTCAGGTCGATACTCAGTGTCAACAGCACCAGGCTGGCAGGCAACAGATAGCGGGAGGAGACGAAATAGAGGTTCGATTCCTCACCGGAGAACACGCCCAACGAGTTGAGCACTGCCGGAATGAAGTAGCACAGCAGCAGGGAAGGAACGTATTTGTAGAATTTCTTCCACCGGGGATTATCACTGTGGGAGGTCTGGAATACAAAGGCTAGTATGGCCATCAGGATACCCAGTACGATAGCGTCATTGGTGATCAGTGGATTCAAACTTATTTCCTTCCAATTTTACAGGCACGGTAATCAGCACGGGTGCGAAGGTAGTACCGCCAGGCTCGGACTCGCAAGAGAGACGTGCCTACTGCTGCATTGCAGCCGCCCGGCGGCAGACCAGGACGATCTCTAAGAATATCATCTTGATCCCACACCAGCAGACTTGATAATGATCACCCAAAATGCCTAGCTTCGCCAATCAAACACAATCGGTATCCAATTATTCAGCATTAAAAGGCACCCATCAGAATGTCACAGGAACTGGTAGAGCCCATCAAATATTCGTTTCTTGATAACAACCGGGATTATACTGCACTGATTCGTGATAACCTGGACAAATGCCTGACTGAAACCTCCCTTGGTCACGGCAATTTCCGTAGGGGCAAGGTGCGTGATTCTTACGAGCTGGATAACCGCCTGATCCTGATAACCACCGACCGTCAGAGCGCCTTTGATCGCGTGCTGGCGTCCATTCCGCTCAAAGGGCAGGTGCTCAATCTCACCAGCGCGTGGTGGTTTGAAAACACCAGCCAGATCGTCAAGAATCACGTGGTAGACATACCCCATCCTAATGTAACCGTGGCGGAGAAGTGCCAGGTCTTCCCCATCGAATTCGTTATGCGCGGCTACATCACCGGCACGACCAGTACCGCCCTTTGGACCCACTATAACAACGGCTCCCGGAATTACTGTGGCAATCCCCTCCCCGATGGCCTGCTGAAAAACCAGCCGCTGGACACCAACATAATCACGCCCACCACCAAGGCGGAAGATCATGATCGCCCCATCAGCCCGGCTGAGATCGTTTCCGAAGGTTGGATGTCGGCGGATGACTGGCAGGCCGCCAGCGCTATCGCCCAGGAGTTATTTGCCTTCGGCCAGAAAACAGCCAAAGAAAATGGTCTTATCCTGGTGGATACCAAGTACGAGATAGGCCAGGATGACCAGGGCAACATCGTGCTGGTGGACGAGATTCACACGCCCGATTCCAGCCGCTACTGGATCGCCTCCAGCTATGAGGATCGTTTCAACAGTGGCGTGGAGCCGGAGAATATCGACAAGGAATTCCTGCGGCTGTGGTTCGTGGACAACTGTGATCCCTATAATGACGCCGAACTGCCACCGGCGCCGGAGGAACTGCGTGTGGAGCTCTCCCGCCGCTACATAATGCTTTACGAAATGATCACCGGGCAGCCGTTCCCGTTTGTCGATGATCCCCAGCCGGCAGAGCAGAGTATCCGGGAGAGCCTTAGCGCCTATCTGGAATCGTAGGGCCGCCTAAAAATCCCATTTCAGACCCAGGGTGGGGTTGACCGTCCAACCCTCACCCGGCAGAAAATTGCGTGAGACCTCCAGTTCTCCACCGACAGACAATTCCGCACCCAGGCGATACCACAGTTGCGGTTCGGATAGAGTAACCATTTCCTTCCCGGTTTCATCGTCCTTGTCAGCAGTCCATTGGTCGAGGTAGCCGGTAAACAATAGTTTACCATCCAGATAGAGCTGGCCCCAGGCGAAGGTCAGTTGGCCGTCGGGACTATCGGCGCCATAAGAATGGCGATACAGTACATCGGCAAACAACATGAATCCACCCACATTGATCAGGTGGCTGACCCCCGCCAGCCAGGTGTTGCCTAACGGTCCACGCTCAGCCAGGCCATCGTTGTATTGCAACGTGGCGGACAAACCAGGGAACTGCGGCAGCGCGATGTAGCGGGCCAGCTCCCAGTAGGCCAGCGACATGCCGCTGGTTTTCGATGCATTATAATCGAAATCAATGAAGAAGAAGGTCATGCCGTAGTCATCAGGCCGGAACATCTCAACCGTGCTGGTAAAATACTCGCGTCCATCGCCAAAATCGTAGTGCAGCTGGATATTCTGTCCATTCGCCGGAGTTATCCAGGCCATAGCGAAAAAAAAGCCCGGTAGAAGGAAGTTTCTCAAGGCGGCTGCGAAAGTCATTGATCTCCCTTTCATTTTCTGGCCTGGAATCAGGTCCCTGCGTCAACTATACGGTTGAAGTTTAACGGCGATGATAATACAGATACGTATCTATTTTTTTCCACTGAACGATACCTTCATTTCCAACTCTTTGTTGGTTATATTTGAGTGCATCACTGAGCCAGTATCCGCTGTAACTGGTTCATAATAAAAATCTGCTCCACTACTTATTGGGAGGTTTTTATGCCACGCTATGCTTTAACAGTTAATGGCGAGCCGCGCACCATCGAAGCCAATCCCGATGACCGCCTGTTATGGATCATCCGGGACACACTGGGCCTGACCGGCACCAAGTATTCCTGTGGCATGTCGCAGTGCGGGGCCTGTACCGTTCTCGTGGATGGCGCTGCCACGCACTCCTGCTCCACCTCCATCAAGAGTGTTGCCGGCAAGTCGATCACGACTATCGAAGGTCTCTCGGACAGCGTGGATCATCCCCTGCAAAAGGCCTGGCTGGAAGGGGAAGTGGC
>DAOWIJ010000272.1 GCA_030640955.1 Fidelibacterota bacterium | reverse complement strand
AGCACCAACGGTTACTTCAGCGGCGGCGGCGACATTGTCGTTATGGCAATTAATGACGCGACAACAAAGTCGGAATTAGGGCCCGCCGACATGGACTGGGTCGTTCACAGGTGGGTGACCACTGATGGCAATGATCTGCCTGACATCGGTGTGGATGTAGCTTATAATCCCACTGAAGCCACGCTGGACGTGTTCTGGTCCGGCATCGGTGCTGAAGGCTACGAAGCCCAGTTCTTCCCGGCGCACTTGCCACCGGCAGCGATTGATGCCCAGGCCCAGATCGTATCCATTGGCCTGCCAGATGGCGACACCGATGAGCTCAAGGTGGATGTGAATGAAGGAGACGTTATTGGCCTGTATGGTATTATTAAGAACAATGGTACCGACCCGCTCGCGCCCATACCGACTACTATATCAATTACCGATTCCGGCGGGGTGGAATTGTACACTCAAACCGTGAATGCCGCGCCACTTGGCGCCGGTACCACATCCAGCAATATCTTTTTCGGCGATTGGACAGTGAATACGTCACGACAGGATCTGGTGCTATCGCTGGAGGTAACATCTGTCGATGATGAAGCCACCTATAATGATGTTGTCAGCACCTCATTCTTTGTGTATCCTTCCAAGGATGAGGGTGCCGCCGAGAACCTGCAGGACACAACCTATACGCAGTTCCCCACCACCGATGCCGCTACCGGCACGGCCATAATAACTGGTGAGGGTGGTCCTGGCAATTGGTTCCGGCATGACGCTTTCACCGGTGGTTGGACAGTTGTTGACAGCTCCAATGGAACCTTTGGTGATCTAAGGGATTCCGTGATTTCCACCTGGATGCGGGATGAACCTACTGGGGATGAGGACAATTGGGTAGCCTACGTCGCCTTTACCCAGGGCGTGCGGGGCGATACCCTAGATAGTCAGATTGACCCCCCTGCTGAGTGGACCGAAGCTGACAGCGCCTATGCTCAGCCGCAGAATGAGCTGCTTTACTCGCCCGTCTACAGTATCAGCGGTACCGGCAGCTATGCCCTGGAGTGGGATGATGATATTGACGGTACGGATGATCCACCACAGTTCCCGCTATGGGCTAAAGTCCAATATTCGACTGATGATGGTACTACCTGGGGTGATGTCTACTCGCGGGTTAAAACCACGGAAGACGTAACGAATGCTGAAGGCATAAATACGACAGCCGCATTCGTATCGTATGATCTGTCAACGGCGCTGGCCGGGGCAACAGCGGTACAGTTCCGTTACTGGTGGTACAATCCAGCCAATAATGCTGAATGGGCTGATTGGACCGTGGACAACGTTTACTTCGTTGGTGATATCATACTGGAGGCCAAGGCTACCAGTCAGACGTTACCGGAGCATTATGCGTTGGCCCAGAACTATCCTAATCCGTTCAATCCGGTTACCCGTATTAATTACGAAATGCCGGTTGCCGGTGACGTTAGGATTGAGGTCTATAACCTGCTTGGCCGTAATGTGGCTACCTTGATAAAAGGCAGCGTTGTGGCTGGCCGGCATGAGGTTGAGTTTGATGGCTCCCAATTGGCTTCAGGCGTGTATTTCTACCGCATGAAAACTAACGGGACTACCATTACTCAAAAAATGCTGCTCTTGAAATAGTGTCTTTAACCCGACTGCAGGTCCCCTCAACTGAGAGATGTTCAGGGGACCTGCAATCTGCTTTTTTAATGTCATTAAAATATAAGGAGAAGGGTATGAACCCGACTGCTAAAATGACCCGCTGGATTCCTCTGGCGGTATCTTTTGGTCTGGTCTTTACATTGTTCGCCCGTGATAATAACGGAGAGCGATACGACCCGACCCTGAAGCGCCAATCAATATCTGCATCCAGTTTCCGCCAGCAATATGCCCTGCCTGCCGATATTAATACAATCGAAGAGAAAATGAGATATCGGCAGCGCAAGACCGACCGGTCTGTTGAGTATACGGCCGCGGAAGTTGAACGACAGAACAGGAAGGATAAGTTGCAGGAGAGCACGCTGGCGATCCCGCTTTTCTTCGGTGACAACCAGGATAATGTACTGGCGGTACCAGGTGGAGGGGACATCTTCCCTGTATACCATGCCAGCTTTGACTCCGCCGCCCTGTTTGACGAATGGACCAAATACTCCCTGGACACCAATACGGTGGACTGGTTTGCATTTGATCTGTACGATGAATTATATGGCTCACCTGTCTATGTTATCTATAATTCTGTCATTGCGCCCACACCCGGTCCCAATGGCGACTTTAACGCAAACGCCGATTATGGGCATCCTGACGCAATTGAACCGGGTCCCAAGGACTACGTTGCTGAAATATGGGTTCCCGTTCCCGATCTGGACACCACCGGCAATACCTATAAGGTAGCTGATGTGGGCCTGGACATCTGGCTGGAGAATGACGATCCCAATGATTTCTTGTCTTTCGAATTTCAGGAGCCGGCCAAATGGCATCTGGATGGTGGCGAATGGGCCATGACCAGCAACCAGTATTCGGTTCCGGGCTATGGCAACGCGTGGCGCGAGGATTTGATGACACCCATGATCGACCTGAGCGCCGCCACCGGTACTGTAACTCTTTCATTTGATCACACCTACGATATGGAGAGCACCTATTGGGACGGTGGCAATATCTGGGCCAGGATACATGTCGATTCCGCCTGGACTCTGCTTACCCCGACCGGAGGTTATAATTCCGCTGCTGGATTATATGCCTGGTACCGGCACGCCCTTGCGACTGGCGCCTGTAATGGAGCTTATGGAACGTCGGACTT
>DAOWIJ010000016.1 GCA_030640955.1 Fidelibacterota bacterium | reverse complement strand
ATAATCGACCAGGTATTCGGCAGTGACCTGACCGGCAATGCCGTTGGCGCCGTTGATGCGGAAAAAATAACAATTGAGCAGCTCCAGCAGACCATCTCCAACCAGACCCAGGCCGCCCGCCAGCAATACGGCGAGCTCAATGACCGTCTGCTGGAACAGGCTGAAAACCAGGCCTGGGATAATCTGGTAGCCGCTGTTCTGATTTCCCGGGAGTTGGAAGATAACCGTCTGCAGGCATCTGGTGAGGAAGTTTATTATATGCTGCAGAACTATCCGCCCCAATTCATCCAGGCCAATGAGCCCTTCCAGACGGATGGCCAGTTTGACCCGGCCAAGTATTTTCAGGCATTGAACAACCCGGCAGGCAACGAGTGGGCCCCGGTTGAGAATTATCTCGCCGAACTGCTGCCGGGTGAAAAGCTTAATCAGCTGGTCCGGGCTACCGCTTTCACTTCTGAAGAAGAGATCAAGGCTGGCTGGTTGAATAAAAGCGTCAGGGCTACCATTGATTATATCTATGTGCCCTACAGCGCCATAAATACGGATTCGTTGGATATCAGTGATGCTGATATCAAGCGCTATTACCGTAAAGAAAAGGAATCCTTCGCCGCACCTGAGACCCGCGTCATCGAATACGCTGTCTGGCCAAAGACACCCACAGCAAACGATACTGCCGCTACTTTAGAAACAGCCCGGGAATTGGCGGAGCGGGCCCGGGCCGGGGAAGATTTCGCCCAGCTGGCCATCGATTATTCACAGGACCCCGGATCAGGCCCGGCCGGTGGCGAACTGGGCTGGTTTGGCAAGGGCCAGATGGTGCCGGAATTTGAAGAAGCGGCCTTTGCAGCGGAACCAGGGGAAGTTGTCGGGCCGGTAAAAACGCAATTCGGTTATCATATCATCAAGGTCAGTGACAAGAAAATTGAAAACGACACCGAGCAGGTGCTGGCCAGCCACATCCTGCTGAACGTTGAACTTAGTCCGCAAGGTCTGAGCGACCTGCGCAGCCTGGCCAATATATTCTCCTTTGATGCGGCCGATTCCTCGTTTGAAACGGCACTACGCATCCATGATATGTCCAGTACTCGCTCCTCCCCATTAAAGATTGATGACCGCTACCTGCCCCAGCCTGTTGCCGGGTTGCGTTCAGCGGTCAGGTTCGTCTTCCAATCCGAAGAGGTGGGCGCCATCTCAGATGTTTACCAGAACGACAACTGCTACCTCGTTGCCCGGCTGGCGGAAATCAATCCGGCTGGTTATCGACCTCTTGAGGACGTCACGGGAACAATTCGACAGCGTTTGCGGCAGAACATGATAAAGGAGTATGCCACCGCTTTATTCGCCGGTGTCTCTGATGAAATTCAGTCCGGTGAGTGGCAAAGCGCCGCTGATGCAGTAGCTGAAACCAGGTATTTTACCGGCGTCACATCGACATTGGATGGTTCTTTCACCGGTATTGGCAGATCGGCGGTTCTGGCCGGAATTATCAATATGCTCGAGCCTGGCGAAAGCACCGGCCTTGTAGAACTGGAAGGTGGTATTGCTAAAATCAAGCTGGTAGATAGAACAAAACCCGACTGGTCGGAATATGACACCGAGCGGGAAGCAGCACATGAGCAATTACTGTCACGGCAGCTCCAAACTGCCTGGTCCAACTATGTAGCGGGCTTAAAAGAGAACGCTGAGATAATCGATAACCGGCACCGCTTTTATTAACGGGGAATTACTCACCTTTCCATCGTGGTGACCGCTTTTCCTTAAAGGCTGCTAAGCCCTCGATACGGTCCGCAGTACCTATCAGGCTGTCATAAGCTGAACCCTCAATTGCCAGACCTTCCGCTATGGCAGCTTCCATCCCCTCACGGACTGCGCGTTTAGCAGCCCGCAACGCCAGGGGAGCGTTTGCGGCCATCTCTGTGGCTAACGCCAGTGCGGAATCATGCAATCTACCGTTGGTAACCAATCTATCGGCCAGGCCCAGAATGAGACACTCCCTGGCATCGATGATCCGACCCGTATAGATCAGGTCTAGGGCTCGGCCGGCGCCGATCAGTCGCGGCAGGCGCTGGGTACCGCCGGCGCCGGGGATAATCCCCAGCGAGACTTCAGATAGTCCGAATCGGACGTTGTCACTCATGATCCTTAGATCACATGCCAGGGCCAGTTCAGCTCCACCGCCGATAGCGGCTCCATTGACAGCCGCAATAGATGGCTGCGGAAGTTCGGCAATGCTCTGAAAACAATTGCGGACATTGGTAACCATGCGCGCCGCTTCAGTGTCGTCCATGGCGGCCCGTTCCTTAAGGTCGGCGCCGGCGGAAAAATGAGGCTGGCCTGAGCATACCACGACAACGCTGCTATCATCCTCAGCCAGGTGGTCGGTTGCCTGCTGCAGCTCAGTAACAAGTTTCACTGACAGGGCGTTTACGGGTGGTCTGGAAATGGTGAGAACAGCGATCCGCTCCTCAATGGCGATATTGATGTATTTCCACCGGGCCGCTGCCATTTCAGTTATCCCCTCTCTCTGGAATCACCAACTCGGGCGGTAAGTCCAGTTCCATCTCGAGCAGTTTCTGACCATGTAGGGTGACTCCAGGTCGAACGTAGCCGGTGGCACGTGGATTACGGTCCAGGTGATTACTTTCCCCTGTCGCGGCATGGCTGATGCTTCAAAGAGAAATCAGGCATACAGTAAACGGCCTTTGGGTTCAGGGATGGGTCGTCCCAGCTCCTGGGCGGTTTCGATCCATTCCCGGATGATCACCTCCACATTGGCCAGGGCTTTCTGGTAAGTGGCGCCATCCGCCTTGCAACCGGGCAATTCAGGCACCTCCGCAATAAACGCCTGGTCATCGTCACTCCAGAAGATAATAATTTCATATTTACTCATTGCCAATCGTCGAACCTGATGCTATGATCAGCCCTGCCGCTGAGGATTTGAATGCACAGTTTTTCGTATTTTCCCACGGCCTCAATCTACAAAGCGAGAATGGGAGACCCAAACGGCCTGGCGAAAGAGTGCAATAGCCACATACCTTTAGAGCCTCATATAACAGGGTGTTCAGTACTTAACTCTGCGATCGTGCTTTCCTCTCTTGAATACTTTTTAGAAGAAGTGGTGCTGCTTCTTCGTATGGTTTTCCCGATTTGATTCCATTGCAAACCAAACAACTGGTGCGGAGGTTCTCCTTATTGTGTCCGCCACCATCCTTTTGTGGAATGTAGTGGTCAATAGTAATATTTTTGGTTGTGACACCTTCTCCACAATATTGACATATCCATTTATCCCTTTCGAATACGATTCTTCTTTTCTCTGGATCAGTAAAGTAATCCTCTTCCTGGTCTTGAGCAGCAAAGCCTGCAATTTTTTCGGCAACGATAGGAATATCTCTTGGAAGGTTAATAATATATAAGGTGCCTTCTCTATTAGTATCGCCAATTCTGATACATTCCTTTGCTTCTAAACCTTTTATAATTTTAGTTATATGCGCGTAATTCGTTTTGACTCCTCGCGATCCGGTTCCATAACCTACTGCCATGGTCCGCTTGCCAACCCTTATTTCGGGCGAACCATTATGAAGTACTGAGTTCCGTAAAAGATATAGATAGAGGGACGCCTCATAGGGCGTAAGATCGGGGAGAAGATGGTCAACGAATTCACAAATTATCACCTTGATATCTTGCTCCATTTGTCCTCCTCCTTAT
>DAOWIJ010000088.1 GCA_030640955.1 Fidelibacterota bacterium | reverse complement strand
ATTGGAGGTCCTTTGGGTCCCTACACTCAATCTGAGCGGCTGGAAACATATCGCAATCATGCCGACAAGCTGATTGAAAGCGGCCAGGCTTACCACTGCTTCTGCACGGCAGAGCGTCTAACCCAGGTTCGGGAGCGGCAACAGAAAATGGGGCTGGCCGTCCGTTACGACCGCCACTGCCGAAACCTAACGACCGAGGACGCCCGGGAGCGTGTCAAATCCGAACCCCACGTTATACGGCTGGCCATACCGGAAAGCGGCCGGGTGACCTTTAAGGATATTATCCGCAAAAAGGTCGCTTTCGATTGGCAACAGCTGGATGACCAGGTCCTTATCAAGACTGATGGGTTCCCTACCTACCACCTGGCTAATGTGGTGGACGACCACCTGATGGAGATCAGCCATGTTATTCGCGGAGAAGAGTGGCTGCCCAGCATGCCCAAGCATCTTTTCCTCTATGAATCGTTCGGCTGGGAACCGCCCACATTCGCCCATTTACCTTTACTGCTAAATCCAGATCGCTCAAAACTGTCCAAGCGCCAGGGGGACGTGGCCGTGGAGTCCTATCGAGACCGGGGTTACCTGCCTGCTGCCATGCTAAACTTTGTGGCGCTACTGGGCTGGCACGAGCAGGGGAACCGGGATATCTTTACCTTGACCGAACTAATCGATGCCTTCGAGATCGGTCGGGTTCAGAAGGGTGGCGCTATATTTGACGCCACTAAACTGAACTGGATCAACGGCCAGCATATCCGTCAACTCCCTCCGGATGAGTTTGCTGCTGCCATCAGGCCACACCTGGCTCCCGAGTGGGACGTCACCAAGGCCATGGTGGCGGCCATTCAGACCAAGGTCAATCTGCTATCCGACGCGCAAGATCAGCTGGCCTTCTTCTTCGAAGACCCGGTAGTTTATGATGAAGATTCCCGGCAGGCCCTTTCCAGCGCGCAGGCCAAAGGTGTCCTGTCTACTCTACTGGCAGGATTTGATGCTGTTTCCGATTTCTCAGGCGATTGGTTCCTGGGTATTGTTAAACAGATAGGTGAGGACTTCTCGCTAAAAGGCCGCGACCTCTGGCATCCCATCAGGGCCGCAGTAGCCGGGCGTGTGACCGGCCCCGATATTGTGACTATTGTAGAAACTTTCGGCCTGGAAAAGGTGCGGGACCGCATCCAGGCGGCACTGAATTTCGAATAGCCAGGTGATCGCGTGTCCCTGACCATCAGCGCCAACGCAAAAATTAACCTTGGTCTGCAGATTGTTGGACGACGCGACGACGGCTACCACTTACTCCACACCCTGTTCCAAGAGATTGATTGTGGTGACAAGATTATCCTGCAGCTGTCTGATAAGGATACCTCGTTAGCGGTGTCCGGACCGGCAGCCACGGGCGTGCCAACAGATGATGCCAACTTGTGCCTGCAGGCCGCCACCCTGCTGAAACAACGGGTAAAAGTACTTTCGGGAGTTAGTATCAGTTTGGAAAAGCGCATCCCGCCGGGCTCAGGATTGGGCGGCGGCTCCAGTGATGCCGCGGCCGTGCTTAAGGGACTGAACCGGCTCTGGAAGTTAGGACTGTCCAGCGAGGAGCTGGAAGAAATGGCCGCGGAACTGGGCGCCGATGTACCCTTTTTCATCCGCGGGGGGTTACAGCTTGGCGAGGAGATCGGTGACCGGCTTACGCCGCTGAAACTTGACCTCCCGTACACCGCCGTTCTGGCGCTTGCCGACACGAAAGTAGATACGGCCTGGGCCTATGGCCGGTTTGCCGGTCAAAAGGAATTCGCTTCCGCCGCGGGGCTGGACCGGATATTAGCCGGCTCGCCGGTCCCCTGGCATCTGTTGGGTAATGATTTCGAATCAATCGTTTTTGCGCGGCATCCCGAATTGGCAACAGTCAAAAATCAGTTGATCCAATCAGGCGCAGTATATGCCGGCCTGTCCGGCAGCGGCTCGGCGGTCTTCGGCTTGTTTGTTTCTCCGCCTGACGACATGCCAATAGATACTGCCAGCACGTCGCTCGATCTGCTCACATGTTCCCTCATTCCAACTAAATAGCCTGTAAACGAAGACCCCGCCCGGCCCTCAAAGGGACCAGACGGGGTCAATCGATTGCCTATGACGGCAGGCGGCTTATTTCATCAACACCATCTTATGGGTCTCAGTGAAACTGGAACCCACGCTGATGCGATAGAAGTAGACCCCTGTAGCCACACTCGAGCCGCGACTGTCACGACCGTTCCATACGGTGCTGTGATAGCCAGCATTCCTGTGTCCGTCTACCAGTGACTGGACCTGGTTACCGGTGATGTCGTAGATCACCAGGTTCACCAGACCGGCCTCAGGCAGCTGATACATGATCGTCGTGCTCGGGTTGAAGGGGTTCGGGTAGTTGGCCTTCAAGGCGTACACGTCCGGTATTGCCCTGCCATCTGCAGCCGATAGTACTACATACGTATAAGTAGCGCTTGGAGATTGGGCGGATGTGTTTCCGCCAAAATCAGTAGCACTTACGGCGTATAGATAAGTACCCCCAGCAGACAGGTTATCCAATACTTCAGTATTGGTGGCTTTGCCGAGCTCAGCAAAGGCTCCTCCACCAACCGACCGGTAAATAGTGTAGTATTGAATGGGTTCATTTGTTACCGCTTCCCAACCAATTACTACTTGGTCCGCCGTGGCGCCTTCATTGGCAATCACACCACCGGGAATGTTCGGCGGCAGGTTGTCAATGGAAGTGGCGCTATTGGGCTTGGAATCCCAGAACTCCCAGACGTCAGGCCCGTGAGCCGTCACCATATAGAAGGTCTCAACGCCATCGTACAGGGTGGTAACTACGGCGCTGTAGTCGTTCCAGCCGGGATGCACCGGTACAGTGCCTACATGACGGGCGGGTGGCCCCATGGGATCGTAAGGATTGATTATCTGTCCGCGGCCAACCTCCCAGATCTCGAAACGGGTAACCCTGTTTGAGATGAGCGGATTGACATACCAGGCTAGCATGATCTGCTCGCCGTGGTCATCCGGCACATCCACCGCTGTGTGGAGCTCTAGATACTCCTGGGGCGTCATGGCCACATCCAGGCTGGGATTGTCACCCGGAATTATACTCCAGTTACGGAATTGATCATGGAAACCCTCTTTGTAGTAGACCGCAACATAGTCCGGGCTGGGCACCAGGGCAAGGTCGTATTCACCGTTGAAGTTGGTGAAAGTCTGCTCCATGTAGACACTCGAGATAAACAGAGTGAACACATTCGGCAGAGCTCCGCCACCATCGTCGGTAACGCGCCCCGATGCTGTGGCTGTCAGTTGATCCACTCCGGCGGAATCCAGCATGAAGTCGAAGATCATGGATGTATCGGCGTATACCAGATCGGTGCTCTGCACGAGCAGTCCGGGCGCCCCGGCGCGGAACTCATACCAACCCGGCTCTACGAAGAAATCGTAGAATCCATCCACGTTGGTCCGTCTGACATCGATAGGATCAGTATTGGCTTCCTCATAGGCGAAGACGAAGGCATGCTCCAATGGACTCCCATCGGGCCCTGTTACCGTTCCGGCAACGTTCACACGACTGAAGCCACCCATCCAGAATTCGAGCCACACATCATCACCATTGACCCAGATATAGTAGGATTGCGGTTCACGTTCCGGCGCGTAGGCCACTACTTCATAATTCGAGAAGGTAGGCACGCCTTCAATGCGGAAGTAGCCATCGCCATCGGTATTGGTCGAGGCAAAGTAGTCCCCATCGGTCTGGCGGACTTCCACTGTAGCATTGGGAATGCCAATGCCATCAAAGTTGAAGACCTTGCCTTCCACCGCTACGTGTTCCTTCTTCTCCGGTAGATAGTAATCGCGAATGATGTTCTGTCCAGCGAACACGCTGATCGTATCAAAGATAACCGGTTGCCAGGCATGTGGTGGAGAGACTTCCACAATCCAGTCGTTGCCGCCGATCAGCTTCAGCTCGTAAGAACCGTCCTCCCAGGTCTGCGTGCCGGTGGAGAACTCGAAATAGCCGCT
>DAOWIJ010000114.1 GCA_030640955.1 Fidelibacterota bacterium | reverse complement strand
TGTGGCGCCGCTATGAATGTTCAGGAGCAGGGTCGTTGGGTGGCCCGCCATCCCGACAGGCAAGTTGAGGGCTACCGGGTGCCCCAGCTGATTATCCCCAATATATCCTTAGACTACATCATGGACCGCTGGCAAAAAGCGAGCCGCAGCCGCAGCCTGATGGCCAAGTTCCGCTCATCAACCCTGGCATTGCCCGACGCCGGTGAGCGCCAGCGCATCACGGTCCAGCTGTTGAGTCAGGTACTGGAACCGTACGCCACTTCAGATACGGCCCCATGGACCGTGGGCGGCGCCGACGTAGGCGATACCTGCCACGTGGCCTTTGCCGATCTGGCCGGTGAGCGCCAGCGCTTTGTGCGGCTGGAGACAGTAGCCTCGGATCGGATGGTGGAGGAGATATCGAATATGATCACCGCCCTGGGCTGCCGCTGCTTCGTCATCGACGCCAAGCCGTTCCGCACCGCCGCCCGCCGGCTGGCCCGCCTGCATCCCGACGTGGTGGTGCTGCAGTATTTCAAGGAGGGCGATTTTCGCCTGGGCAGCGAGACCCACGAGGGCGTTACCTACCGCACCGTCAGCGAGCACCGGGAGGACTCATTGGACGCCTACTGCGACCTGTTTACGGCGGAGCGCCGGGCAGTGCTGTTTCCCCAACACCTGCACGGTAAGGATTTTATGGAATCAGACGTGGCCCAGCAGCACTTAAAGGGTAGCTTGAAGGTAGAGACCCGTGACCAGCGCACCGGCCGCCCGGTGCAGCGCTACCGCAAGGTAGTGGACAACCACTTTCTCATGGCCTGCAACAACGCCCGTAAGGCGCTGGTGATCATGAGCCAGGGCCGGGGAGCCGGCGGCCTGGGCGTAGTGCCCGTGTTTGGGATGATGTAGCTACTGGTGAATACAGTCGTACACAATTAATTAGCGATTGCATTCTGGTTTTTTAGGGATGCCCCAGATACATAGTAGTTATGTGCAGGCTAAATTATTTCTTTCATCTTTCTTATCGTGATATTACTTTCACATGGCAGGGTGTGGATACAATACCATTAACCAGGAAGAAGCTTGGCAAGAATATTCCTGCCAGATAGAGAAGTTATCATTTCTCCTCATGCTGAGGAGCGGCTTGCAACACGCAACGTAACGCATAACCAAGTTAAAGAAACCATGCTGGCCCCCGATACTACTAGTGGGAACCCCGACCATCCTAACGGTTTTAACTACTGGAAAACATTCGAAGGCATAAAGATTAGAGTCTCGACGAAAATCATTTCTGGCACGGAAGTTGTCGTGACTGTATGTGTGTACAAAAAAGAGGCATAGGATGAGCACCCTTAAGAAATGGAAAATTGACGACCTGGTGTACAGTTATGATAGTTTGGTTGATTCGTTTTATATAAAATATCAAGAAGGGGAGTTTAGCCACAACGTTGATTTTACAGATTGGATCATTGCCGACGTAGACGATAAGGGAACAATTTTAGGGATAGAATTTTTAGGTATATCAAAAAAGATTGGCCTGAAAGGCCCGATCAATAAACAGACCGCTTGTAAAGTTCCAGCTCATTTACTCCCCTACCTGGCACCGCATCTCCTAATATCCAGATAAACCGCAACCACCGCATCCGGCTGCCCGGTTCAGCGCTACCGCAAGGTGGTGGACAACCACTTTCTCATGGCCTGCAACAACGCCCGTAAGGCGCTGGTGATCATGAGCCAGGGCCGGGGAGCAGGTGGCCTGGGCGTGGTGCCGGTGTTTGGGAGGATGTAGGCGGGCTGCAGCAGCACACAATTATATGGCGATTGCATTCTGGTTTTTTATTGGGAATGCCCAGATAAAGGTACTTATTTTAAAGTTAAAGGGGATGTCCTAGTTAAAGGTAGTTTTATCCATATCACACCAAGTTAGGAGCTTAATGCTTATCCTATGTATGACAACAGCTCTAGCCCTTGAGCAGTCTAAAGAGTTGGATATAAAGAACTAAAGAGTTGGATATAAAGAAATGGAGTCTTAATCCGATATGGAAAATGGCTTGACAATGATTGTAGAGCGACCTAACGTCGCCTTTGACGAAGACCTGATTGCAAACGGACCTAAATTCATAAGTCATAGACACTTGGGACCTTCCATTTATCCTGCGCATAACTGTAGAGAGACCTTTTTAGCCATTTCCCAAATGCCACACACTCTTTTGGCACGAGTATTGCCGAATAATAGACAAGAACAAGGAGGTGCGAAGACGCCCTATGCATCCTGAAAGAAAGAAATTGATCCAGGAAGAGCTTCATAATGCCAGGGCTATTACTATGACCCTCAAGTTCAGCGGGAGCGTCAGTGAACTGCCAATTACGCACACGCTCGAATTTGAAC
>DAOWIJ010000189.1 GCA_030640955.1 Fidelibacterota bacterium | reverse complement strand
GGTAATAATCGTAGTAAAGGGACCGCTTATCCTCGAGATATGTGATAAGTTCTCGCACAATTTTGCGCTCATCGGCTGAAGGAGTTCAACTCACACCGAAAATGGGACTCGATATGCCGGTGATGCGTTGTGAAAGTTCTTTAAAAGATAGTTTCGCTGCCATCACACATCCTCCGCCATTTCCACTGCTATTCTACCACCTCATAGCCCCTGGCTGTTGTCATAGGGCTGTTCCCTGCTTCGCCTTGACTAACTACATAGATGCTTTACAAATCATGGCTGCAATGTAATATGCATGATGACAGTATGCAAATCTACGGCGTGGCGGTTGTGTTGGCTTACCGGTAAACCGGCAGTGCTATGAAAGTGCTATGCACACATCGTGAATCAGTTGAAAATTCAACCGATGACAGTCGTACTTTCTAAACCCTCAGCAACAGGTGATCCCTCATGAAGCCCGCCCATACTATCCCGCTCATTGTCCTGTCAATTGTTTGTCTGAACGCCCAGACGGCCATACCGGTTAGGTTATGATCCCTGCCCAGTGCTGGTTGCTGATCTTGCCCACCAGAGCAACCTCCGCTCTTCACTATTCCATCTTCAATCAACAATCATCAATCAACAATCATCAATTCCCCTTGGGCAATCTCCGCTCTTCCAATATTCACTCTTCAATATTCATTATTCAGTTTTCAATCGACAATCATCAATCAACAATCACCAATGCCCCTTGGGCAACCTCCGCTCTTCCAATATTCACTCTTCAATATTCATTATTCAATCATCAATCAACAATCATCAATCAACAATCATCAATGCCCCTTGGGCAATCTCCGCTCTTCCAATATTCACTCTTCAATATTCCTTATTCATTATTCAATCTTCAATGCCCCTAGCGCTACCGCCGCCTTAACACCATGGCCTTCTCGAAGCGGTTCTCGGTGCCGTTGAGCAGGCGCACGACGTTGCCGCGGTGGGTGAACCAGATGAACAGTGGAATGATGATGCTGAAGATTCCCAGGGTGGAGTTGAGGGTGCCGTACTGCAGCCAGGTGATGAGGGGGAAGCAGGTTACGGCCGTGATGGAACTCAGGCCTACGTAGCCCCACAGCATGAGCACCACCACCCACACACATAGTCCAATCAGTACCGCCACGGGGAACAGGTAGAGCAGCATGCCCGCCAGGGTGCCTATACCCTTGCCGCCGCGAAAGCCGCCGAAAATGGTGTAGGTATGGCCCAGCACCGCCGCCGTACCGCACAGGATGGCAACAAGAATGGGGTCATTGACTGGCAGGCCGCCCAGTGCGCCGCCGAAAGTCCAGCGGGCAATTAGCGCCGCCGCCAGCCAGCCCTTGAATATGTCAACCAGGGTCACAAACAGGGCCGGTTTCCAGCCCAGGGTGCGAAATACGTTGGTGCCGCCGGCGTTGCCACTGCCGTGCTCACGGATGTCGATGCCGGCTACCAGTCTGCACACGATAATACTGGTTGGCGTACTGCCGGCCAGGTAGCTCAGAAGCAGCAATGTCAGTAGCAGTATCATGCGATCCCCACCGGTAGCAGCGCGATTATCAGGTTGCCGGGCCCGGCATGCACACCCAGGGCGACCCCGGTATCGGTAATTTTCACATCATTGGCCTGGATGCCCACTTCCGGCAGCAGGGTCTGCAGACGTTCCGCCTGTTCAGGCGCCTGCCCATGACTGATGACCACATCATAAGTAGTGTCCAGATCAACGCGCTTGGCCGTATACTTCGCCAAGCCTTTGGCCAGGTCCTTTTTACCCAGGAAAATACCGTCCATGTCCACCTTGCGCTCGTCAGTCATGGTCAGCACCGGTGTGGCCCGCAGGAAATCGGCTATCTTTTGCTTGGAAGCCCGTACCCGGCCACCCTTTACCGCGTAGGACAGGTCGGCGATGGCAGCATAAATGGTAGTTTCCTTAACCGCCTTTTCCGTGATCTTCAGTATCTCGTCATGGTTCTTACCAGCCTTGGCTTTCCGGGCTGCCGCCGTGGCGATCAAGCCCAACCCCACGGTCGTATTCTCACCATCGATCACCGAGATGTGCACATCCGGCAGGCGCCCGGCCGCGATCTGCGCCGACTGGATGGTACCGCTCACCGTCAGGGGCAGGTGGATCGAAATAATGCTGTCGTAATGGCTGCCCAGAAACTGGTACTGCCGCCAGAAGTCGCCCGGTGTCGGCTGAGACGTTTTGGGGTGGTCCGGATTAGTCCGCAGTTCATGGTAGAATTCATCCGGGGTGATGGAAACCTTGTCCTGGTAGCGGGTATTTCCAAAGCTCAATTTTGCCGGCACAATATGAATATCAAACTCATCGATGATATCCAGGGGGATATCGGCAGTGGAATCAGTCACAATGGCGACCCGGCCCTGTCTGCGGTGAGCCACTTCTACCTGCTTGTGCATGTCATCGATCTTTTCACCGGTCACGGCACCGTGAGTGCCGGCAATCTTGAACACTTCTTGAGGCCGGTTAGTGTGTATATGGATTTTGGTACGAGTCTTGGAACCGCCAATAACCACACTGTTGCCCAGACCCATAATCTGCTCTTTAACCAGCTTGATGGGTATTCCCTGCCCTGTCACCATGCACTCGGTGCAGTAACGGAAACCTGCTGCCCCCGGTGCTTCCATCACCTGGTCGGCAATCTCCACTTTGGGCAGGTTGCCGGCCTCTTCGATGCCGTCACGGAGTGAGCCATCGGAAATAAAGTCCAATATACCGTTCAGGATATATACGAAACCCTGCCCCCCGGCATCCACTACGCCGTTTTTCTTAAGGATAGCCAGCTGTTCCGGAGTACGTTTCAACGCTTCATCGGCAGCTTGACAGGTAGCGCTCAAAAGCTCGTAAAAATCGTGAATGCCCTGTCCGACTCGCTCCCGCAGTTTTTCATGGGATGCCTTGATAACCGACAGTATCGTCCCTTCTACAGGTTCCGTCATGGCCTCGAGAGCATAATCGTAGCCCTGCTGCATTGCTTTGGCAAAGTGCTCGCCAGTCATTCGGCGGAGCTCAGCACAGCTGTCGGAGAAGCCCTGAAGGAATTGGGCCAGTATCACCCCGGAATTGCCCCTGGCCCCATCC
Source organism: Fidelibacterota bacterium (assembly GCA_030640955.1). GTDB lineage: Bacteria > Fidelibacterota > Marinisomatia > SCGC-AAA003-L08 > TS1B11 > DAOWIJ01. The sequence continues at coordinate 1,584 of DAOWIJ010000189.1, read as the reverse complement.
AGGGCCGCATCTGCTATGGCCACCGCAGTGCGTCCGGCGTGGGAGTGGGCCACATCAGTCCCGTCGGCGATGGAGAGTAGCGTAAAGCCCATATTGGTACCGGTATCTCCATCCGGTACGGGGAACACATTTATTTTATTCAGGTAGTTCTGTTTGGAGAGTACCTGGCGTATGCCTGCCAGCATACCGCGATAAAGACGGATACCATCCAGATAAGTGATCTTGTCTCTAAGCATATTTCCCCGACTCTTTTAAAGTGGCTGGATGCCTGAGGCTAAGCATATCAGCGATAAAAAGCAACACAATTTCGAAACGGCCGGGAGAATCTGAAAAATGGCTTCAGGACAGTCTATTTCCCAGTGGACTTCAGTTTGCCTGACGAGATTTTCTTTGAGGTCCCTGCCTTGTCATTGCCGAACATGTGCCGATCGGCGGAAAGCATGCCCGCGGAGATGAGTAGCTTAAAGCCTTCCTCGATGCTGAGCCCGGACTCGATAGTATCCGCCACCGGTACGAATATCACAAAGCCCGACGTGGGGTTTGGAGTCGTGGCAATGAAAATATTGTAATACTCCTCACCTTCGCTGGATCGGCTCTGGCCGGTGACAAAGCCCAGGCTCCAGATTCCCCTACGCGGGTATTCCAGCCAGATAACCTTCTGAAAGGCCTTCCGATTATCCGGGGAGAAAGTGTTCACGATTTGCTTGCTGGTATTATAGATGCTGGAAACCACCGGCACCTTAAGCAGGAAGTTCTCAAAGAAATGATAAAGCCGTCTGCCGAGAAAATTGGTGACAAACAGCCCTAATACGAATATAAAGATCAGCATCATTGCCAGTCCCAGTCCGGGGATATGGAACCCGATAAACCGGGTAATTACGGGTGCCAGGATCCGGTCCATGAACCGGAACAGGAAGACGAGCAACTGGATAGTTATGTAGGCAGGTATGGCGGTGAGAATTCCGGTAATGAATATCCGCCGCAGCCGTATCGAGTGGCTCGGCCTGCCTTCAGGATTTGCTGAATCATTCATTCTATCATCCTGGCGCTTGAGTTTGCGAACGTTCCATGTCAAGCAGCGCTTTCTTCAGCGGCAGTCCGCCGCCGTAACCGGTAAGTGACCCATCACTTCCTACAACCCGGTGGCATGGTATAATCAGAGGTAAAGGATTGGTGGCTGCGGCTCGACCTACAGCCCTGGCTGACCGGGGTTTTCCCAGCTGGTGGGCGATCATGCCGTAAGTGGCCGTTTTGCCATAACCGATTTCGGCTACTTTTTGCAGGGCGGTTTGGGCAAAGGATGTATTCCGATGATCAAGCGGAATCGAGAAATCCTGGCGACGCCCAGCCATGTAATCAATCAACTCGATTTTTGCATCTTCCAACGCGGCGGAGTTCTGTACCAGTTGTTCCCCTTGATAGTATTTAGAGGCCCATTTCTCGACTGACGCCAGGTTGGCGGAAGGCAAACCGACAAAGCAGATGCCCTTGTTACTTTTTACCAGAGTTAACCGGCCTTTCGGCGTATCAAACTGATCGAATTGCAACATGGTCAATTTTACTCCTCCATTTCATATTTGTGCC
>DAOWIJ010000053.1 GCA_030640955.1 Fidelibacterota bacterium | reverse complement strand
TCATAGTTATTCTAAATTACCTGTCGGGAATTTGGCTCTCAAGGGAATTTGACGGCCTCCAGCAACGCTTTTTATTGTCAGGGCAGGTATCAATGACCCGGCACGGAAATTAGAAAGCAATCAACGAGGCTGATTGGCAAAGGAGCTTTACCACATTGCAGCCATCATTTAATGGCCCTGCCCTGGCGGGACCGTGCGCACCTGTGCTGACACCCTTCACCCGTGAAGGGCAGCTCGATATGGCCGCATTCCGTAATCATCTGGCCTTTTTGGCGAGGGCAGGATTAAAAGGCATCCTGGTACTGGGGACTAATGGAGAATTCGGGCAGCTTTCAACCAGGGAAAAGCTCCGGCTTTTAGAGGCCGCCCTGGATGCGGTCCCCGGTATGCGCATTCTGGTGGGGGCCACGATCCCTTCAGATCCTGGACAGACTATCGAGCTTGCCTCGCAACTGCGCAGCTATAAAGGAACGATTGGCGGACTGCTCGTAGCGCCACCCTTCTATGACTGGTACGAGCGCGGGTCGCCGGTTACGGGAAATGCGGTGATCAGGTTTTACCTCGAACTGTTCGAGGCCATTACGGACATGCCGGTTATGCTCTATAATGTTGCCCAGCATTCAGGTATTGCGGTTACCGCCCCGATTACTCCGGCAGTTATCTCCGCCCTTGAGTCAGTACGTAACCTGATTGGCATCAAGGATTCTTCCGGCCGGTTGGAAAATATTCAGGCCTTCAAAGCAGTTCGGCAGGATCTACAAATTATGGTTGGTACGGACAGGATAATCGTGCCTGCCTTGAAACTGGGCGCGGTTGGCTCTATTACCGCTTGTGCCAATCCATTCCCCACAGCTCTCCTCAGCCTTTACAATGCCAGCACTGATAAAGGCCGGCAAGGCGCACAAGCTGACCTGACTGCATTGCGCGATATCCTGGAATCCATTCCGGGTAAGATGATAGCGGTGCAAAAGCTACTGCTGCATCACCTCGGTGTTACGGCCATGGTTTCGCCGGTCAGGCAGCGGGAAAGGGAACTCAGTAATAGTGAGCAGGGAGAGATACTGCAAAGGTTGGCGGAAATCCCGGGAAAACTGAACCGGAATCCGCAGATTCAGTCACAGATCAAAGAGATATTCACCCGGCGTTGAGGAACCGTGGTCCCACTAAATCAACGCGCCAGTGCCCCTTTAACGATAGTGAAATCGCCGTCATTCGACGCTGGTTTCAGCTGCAATACGACCGACATCAGGTTATACAGGTTGACGCTGGAAAAAGCGGGCAGCGTCTTGCCGCTCCCAAAAGCAGGACCGTAAGCAATAAAAACTCCACCCATTGAGCGGTAGCGGTTATCATAGCCGTGAGCGCCGCCAATAAACCTTGTTGGTTGTCTCGAATAATTGTCTCTGGTGGTAATCGACCAGCCCTCTTCGGCCATTGCAATGATGGTGGGAATGCGGTGATGAGCCGAGTAATGCAGGCGGGCAGGTATTTCGTCACGGCGATAAACCGACATCCGTGGATGAGCATTACTCAGTGCGTCATAAACAAAATCAACATTGCGCTCGTTGGGCCGCATCCCCGTTACTACCGACCAGTCAATCACGTTGGCGATCTCAGGGTCGACAAAATCATCCAGGAAGATAACCCGTGATGTATCGATGGCAGCCATGCCGTGATCAGAGACGATCATAATATTTATGGTTTGACTCAAGCCCCGTTGACCCAGGCCGGTCAGGAGCAGACCGATAGTACTGTCCACTTTCTGTATGGCGGCAATGGTTCCATCGCCCTTGGGCCCATAATAGTGTGACTGAGTATCCACGATGTGAAAATACAGGGTCAGGAAGTCGGGCCGGCCCTCTACTGCCAGATCGAGCCAGCTGAGTATCTGATCGACTCGATCGACGTGCGGCATATCGTGGTCATAGGGTTTCCAGTAGGTAGGCCGCACGCCTTTGATTACTGCTTCAGATCCAGGCCAGAAGAGGGTTGCTGCGGTCAGGCCCTGTTTTTCGGCTGTCACCCAGATGGGTTCCCCGCCCCACCAGCGGCTATCAGTCACTGCTTCTTTAATTGATAAGGCAAAGGTATCATCCATCACCGGATCGTACATGGTGTTGGAGATTATTCCGTGGTTCTCAGGGTAGAGACCGGTAACGATGGAATAGTGATTGGGGAATGTTTTGGTGGGGAAGACCGGTATGAGCGCCTCGGCCTGCACGCCTTTCGCAGCCAGGCTGTCCAGATTCGGTGTGTGGGCCAGCTGCCGGGCATCCCAGCGCAGACCGTCCACGGAGATGAGCAGTAAGGTTTGCCGTCCGCCGGCGCCGGTGCCGCAGGCTACCAGGCCAAGCCACAGAAGGATAACCGCAATTCGGCCAGCTTGTCTAATGAATCGAATCATGATGCGTAGTTCCAATCTTGTTTAAGTGTAATATAATTATGGTAATACTTCGTACTTCTCCAGGGCCGGCAAGAAGCGCTTGATAGACCAGCGCCTGGAATAATCCGATGGTGGTCTTATTCATTATATGAGTTCCGTAAGGGCATAAAACCACAATGAATGTCTGACCATAAATTTACTATGCCGTATGGGTCCACCCAAGGTTATGACCATAGATTGCGTGAGTGAGTAAACGAGGCGGCCTGGATCACGGCAGGACGGCTATCCTTATTCTTGCTATCTTCCTTGGTAAAGTGTAAAATGGGATTACGCCAGTGTTCAGTATTGAGCACAGACCCTACGGTTCCAAAACAGGAGGATTGATTCGTGTCTCGTTTTGTCAAGTATCGAAGCCATATTTCGACGCTCCTGATAATGGGATGGTGCCTGGCGTTCGCAGTGCCCCTCCAGGCTAACAGGAGGTTTTATTCCATCGTGCAGCAGGTATGCAAATCCTATCGTGTGCCTGTGAGCATGGATCAGATGGAGTTGGGTGATCCGATTTCAGAGAAACCCGAGTTTCATCTTGTACTGCAGAGCCGGCGTAACAATTTTGAAGAAGTGATAATGGTGGGCTACATCGCCTCCAGTCAGGCCATTGCGCGCACTGGTGTGCCGGTGAAGACCATCATGGTTACGGTGACCATCCCCAAATCCGACAATATGATGCTGATGACTACCGCGGACGTAACCCTGGTTGAGCAGCTACGGTTGGGCAAAATCAAATCAACGCAGTTCATGCGGCAACTGCAGTGGAATTAACTAAGGAGGATTGACGTGTTATCCTTTGGCGATACTCTCATGTTATACTTGCGCACTATCGGTTGGGCCATTGCGGTCTCCATCGGTTTTTCATTGGGCACCGCCATCGCGGTGTGGATCTTTGGATTGATCTCCGTCGACATCGACGAGTGGGCCGAGATCAAGAACGGCAACTACGGCGTAGCAGCCATCTTCGTAGCCCTGATCGTCATGATCGGCCTGCTGGTGATGTCTGTGGTGTAAGCGCCTGCCACGATAAACTGTACTTATAAAGAAGCCCTGCCATCGGTGGGGCTTTTTGCTATTTTGCCTCCACCCACACGGGATTGGTCAGCGCCAGGCCCGGCAGGATGGCAGTTTCAACAGTCTTCGTCTCAACCTCGGCCCGGAAGTAGTAGCGGCCCGGCGCGAGGCTGAAATCGCCGGTCCAATTTGATTCAAACTGCCTACCCACCACCAGTCCCTCGGCGGCCAGCTGCTCGTCACCGCCAATCTCGCCCCGGTACAGCCGCCAGCCTTTAAGGGGACCAAACTCCGGCGTGCTCGCCATAGTCAGGCTGATGGTAACAGCGCTGCCGGTGATACTCTCACCGACATGGGCCATGTTGTCACCGGATTGAATGCTCATATCCATAAACGGACCCGTGGATACCAGGCACCGGCCGTTGCGCAGGCCGTCCAGCAGGTCAGGGAGGTTGCCCGGCTGGGCCCCGTAGACACCGGTGCGGCAGCTGCCGAAGACGTGGCTGTCATCCTCCAGTAATGATATGAATGGCAGCTTGATGGTGCGGAATCGGTTGAAGTCGCCGTGGGAATCGCTGCCACCGTAGATGAACTTGCGCTCGCCTGCCAGCAGCAGGCCCTTCCAGGCGGACAGTCCCCGGTAAAAGCCCTCATCGAGGGAGCCGTTTAGTATCTGCAGGCCGGCTACCGCGCCGTGACTTAAGTCGGCCAGTTGCCAAACGTCCCGGCGCACGACAAAACGCTGCAGCCACGGTAAGGGATACATGGGATGGGGGGCGATCAGCAGGGTACCATGGCCTAATTCGGCGCTCAACGCGTTCAGGTCCAGCTCGGAGCTGCGTTTGAGGGGATTCTCGCCACCGTCACCGGAACCGGGCAGGTAATCGGGATGATCGAGCACCAGGGCGTGCATGTTACGCCGCCGGCTGTTATTGACGGTCACTTCCTCACCGGGAATTATGAGCGTGGCGTTGTCGCTGTTGAGCTGGGCAATACGCTCCCGGCTTTCCAGCCAGCGCTGGAGCTGCGGATCGGTGCGATACCACTGGCCCGGTGCGTCGTCCAGGTCGTAGGAGTGATCGCTGGCGCAGACAAAGCCCAGCCCCATGGCGGCGGCCATGGCCTGACCGGCCTCCAGTGGCGCGCCGTATTCGATCATGTCCCGGGTATAGCTGGTGTGGTGGTGTATATCACCCCAGACTACGCCTGTGCCAGGCAGGGGATCATTTGCGAGCCAGGTTTGAAGGGGTTGCCGTTTAAGCAAGGGTAGATTGTGCGTCAGGCACGTGCGGGAGCGGCCCCTTACCCTGTAATTGAACGTGATATGGAGATCGACAGTGCCTTCCAGTGCCGGGCGATCCACCTCGATCAGTCGGCGCCACCAGAGGGAATCAATCTGCTCGTTGAGGGTGATCTGCTCCAGTACTTGCCGCTTACCATCGTTGGCTATCTCCACCTGGAGCGACTCCAATAGTATGGGGTATCGGTGGGCGTCCTTGACCAGCAGCAACAGGGGGATAGGGTGGCCGGGTTCGATTCGTCGGGGGAGGTCGGCCAGAATCTCCGGTTCCCGCCTGAAATAACGGCTGCCGCCGGGAAACCAGCGGTAGTGCATTTCAATGTAGAGCAGCGGTAGCAGCCCCCATATATCCGGCCAGTCAGTGGGCAGTAGCATAATATTCCAGGAATCTTTGGGCCACAAGCTGGTTGCCCCGCTCGTTAAAGTGCATGTCATAGGGCAGGTAGTATCTTTTAAGCGTGGCAAGTTTCGTTTCAGCATCGGCCGTGCCGGAAACAAAGTCCGGGAAGTAGTTGATGAAATCCACGCCCCTTTCAGCGCACCAGTTGGACCAGTATTTAACCTGGATGGATTCCAGGTCGTTGTGCCAGACCTGGCTGGGCCAGGGATAGACGGCCACGGTTAACCGCACACCATGCCCTTGCAGCAACACATAGAGCCGATTCATATATAATTCCATATTGTGCAAGCCCTGATGGCCCCATTGATCGTATATAGTATTATCGATAGTCCACAGGCTTACAGGAAGGGCGATAATCTTCTTCCAATGGTTGTTTCTGTCTTTCTCAAAGGCGAGATCATACAGGTAGTTGGTGGCAAAATACAACACTGTCGTCCGGTTTTGCACAAACCGCTTGATGCGCGTCGACCTGCTGACAGCATCATTGCTTTCAGCCAGAGTTTTGTCTTCCAGCACCCGGTTGTCAGTGGTCAGCACATACTGATTGGCCTCGTTATAGGCGTCGGCGATGTCCAGGAACAGGACCATGTGATCGAACTGTAAACGCAACGAATCGAGGAGGTACTCCGTCTTTTTCCAGTAGATTATGGGCGAGTAGGACTGCACACCGGCGTTCAGTACCTCCACGCCATGATGTGCCAGGGCTGAATCGATGATACCGACAAAGGTCTTCTTATAGTTGAAGGCCACACCTTCGGTGAAGGAATCGCCCATAAACAGAATGCGGTTGGCGCCGCGGTCAAGATCAACGGACCTTATGGCCTGATCCTTGAAGCCCAGGGAATTGGTGAATACGCGGTAGGGCCGCTGCCTGAATGATTTGCCCTTTTCAACATTGGGCCTGAAATCGTGATGATATATATTATGCTCCATATAAACATCACCAGCATAGAGGGGCCTGATATAATTAAGCAGGAGGGTCAGTCCTATATCCAGCAGCAGCAATACAACGGCATAAGCCGCAATAAGCAGCACGATTCTTTTTGTGCCGGGGTGTCCCACGGCTGTCTAAAAAACCGTATAGATGAAGGGTGCGATGGCCGAACCCTCGGTGAGTACCACGATGGCGCCAAATAAGATCAGAAACAATATGATGGGCGCCAGCCACCACTTTTTCTTAATCCGCAAATAAGCCCATAGATCTGCCAGCGCCGCTAATTTCGACATTTAAGTGTACACCTCGATATAATTCAACCAGGTTATCAGGTATTTTCGTACAGCGGCTGAATTTAGGTTGAAATATACCTGCTCGGGAGGAGCAGTTATAGTGATTAAATTACCGGTGCCCGTACTATTTAGCACTAATATATACCGTGAAGCGCCTCTATACCATTGCCCTTACCGCTCTCTTCCTGCCTCTATCTCTCTGCGCCCAGTACTACACGCCAGAACTGATCTTCTACGCCGTGGGACAAAAGGCTGGTGATGCTTTTGGGGTTCAAGTGCTGGGCATTGGCGATCAGAATGGCGACAGACACAACGACATTCTCATATCTAGCGGTTATGGACACAACATTCCCAGGATAGCCCAATTATTTTATGGCGGCAATCCCATGGATACAATTCCCGATTTTCAATGGAACTATGATGACGGCAGCATGTATTGCATTGGAGATGTAAATGGGGATTCAATTCTCGATTACGTGATCCAAAATAACCTCTACTTTGGAAGCACGTCTCCGCATACTGCCCCTGATGTCATACTACCTTATAATACACTCTTTGATTCCCACTATTCCCCCACACCGGTAGGTGATATTAATGCTGATGGATACGATGACATGGTTATGTCCACCATAGACTACCCGCGCTATCGGGGATTTCTCAAACTGTACTACGGCGGCCCTGCCATGGATACCATCCCCGAGTTGAGCTGGGTAGGCGAAACCAACAATACCAAACTCCGCTACGGCAGCCCTTATCCGGCCGATTTCAACCACGACGGCTATGACGATCTGTTTCTGCAAAGGGGTGATG
>DAOWIJ010000006.1 GCA_030640955.1 Fidelibacterota bacterium | reverse complement strand
TGAAAGGGGCATTGCCGCCGGCATCAAGCAATGTTGTGATAATATGCTCAGTCCCCCGGATCCCAAAGCCAACTTTGGATTGACCGGGATCCAGAAGTGGTCGTCGTTGATAAACAACGTCAAGGTTAAAAAGGGTTGGCTGAAGGTCTTTCCACCCGGTATTAATCTTTACGTAGGTTTGCAGTGGACCTTCAAGTGCCTCGAAATCCTGGAGACCGGTGGTGGCGGCATGCGCGGCTTCTTCACCGATTTCCTGGAGGAAGCGGCCACGATTACCGGTAATTCCGAATACAAGCGTGTAGCTGCCAGGTATAGGGAACTGGCCGGTCATTGGCGTGATTTTGCCTATGCGGCGCTGCCGGACGAAGTGCCACTGTTTAAACGCACGCGGGAATTAATCGCCCAGGCGGAACATCTATTCCTTGAGAAGGGGATGGAAGCCATACCTGAAGTAAACGCCATTAAAGAAGAGCAATATGAACTCAGGGCCGAGGCAAGTGATCGATTCCCTCTCTCAAAAGAGGAGAGCATTGAACTACTCAACGGGCTGCATGAGCGGCTGGAAATAATTGCCGGCTTGGAAGAAGAGACTATAAAAGAACTGAAACTGGCCGGCTAGAAACCTCAGTACGTTTCACAGTTTCAGACCTCTCCAGAAGATAGCTTGATCGATTAACGTGGGACCGTTTTATATTTGGATGGCAATTTTCGTCGGCGCGGGCGAGTTCGGAGAGTATCAGGCGTTTCCGCTGACCTCGTGGGTGTAAAAGCGGGCCTGGGTGGTTTCGGCTTTTTCGGTTTCTTGATCTTCACGAATTGCACCAGATCAGCAGGATTACGCCTGGGAGCTAATGCAATCTCGCCCTGCTGGGTTCCAATTGCCGCCAGCATCTGAGTGCTGAATCCCCTGATGGCAAATTGCCTTTGAAGATCGATATAAGACTCAAAAATTTCCGGATAGCTCCCTAATACTTGGGTCAAAGGCTGGATAGTTAACCCCATCTGGGCGGCAGCCATCTGAATTCGGGCGAATAACATGCCTGCTTTGAGTTGCGCCAGTCTGCCGTTCCCCCGCGACGATACCAGCAGAAAGGCAGGAGCGGTTTCAGCGGACTTTACCAGAGCATTAAGTACTTTCAATCGGCCGCTCCTGTTACCGACAGGCACAACGGTGCGCATGCTCTGCCACAAGAACTTCATGGGGAATGATGGTCTGAAGGCATCCAGGGTCAGTCCGTCGCGATGCTCGTTCTTCTGGTGCTCATTGACCCGGAAGATTCGATGTTCGAAAAGGCTATCCGGGAGTGTTCGCTCAACTTCCGCGGCCTCGCTTGCTATTCTGCTGATGGTTCTGCGTTGTTCCCGATCTGAAATCACCTGAATGCGTAATTCCCGGTCATCGTTCAAGCGGTTGAAGAAGTGTTCGAGCCGAGTGGGTACAGGGGTGTCATCAAAGGGACGCAATGAGGTGGCTGTTTTGAACATGCCAAGATAAAGGGTATTATCTGATGACTCACCGGGTACAATGGTGATCCTGGCCGCCGGCAACCTACTCAAATCAATGTGCCGCCCCTCAATATCATATTCCCCCTGGGGAAATAGCTCGACCCGGGCCTCGAGCGCCATATGACCGGCCCCATTCACAACGTGTTCGATAAAGGTTCCCTGGGCAAAAGTACCGCGCCGGGCATAAGGATCGGTATAGGGAAAAGCCCGGGTCGTGTCAACGTGCAGGTAAAAACTGGTGGTATCATTGCTCCTGAAAACAACTTTCCAGGGTTGCACATTGTATCTGCTATAACCGAGTATGCCGTGGGCTATGACTTTCAGCCGGTCATCATCGAATTGCTGGTAGGAATATGGTTCCCACGGTTTTAAATAGTGCCTGAAGAGATAGGTACCGTCAAGAAATGCCAGGAGGAGCATGAGCGCAGCCAACGATAATAGAGCAGTCTTGGCCGGTTTTTTCCATTCGACCGGGACAGGACCGTACGAACGAGGCGCCGGCGAGTCCTCGTCAAAGGTTATTTCACCTGCGTCAGTTGTTTCTTCAAATTCAGGTTCTGAGATAGCCTTCTCCCTGGAAATTCTTGGCCGTCAACGGATTACCGTATTTGCACGCTTATATATAGCTTCGGCAACTGCAATAGGAATTTTAGCTTGGGCGGCAATATCATCAGGCGAGGTGGCCGCAATATCCTCCAGCGATCTGAAGGTTTTCCAGATTGTCCTCAGACGTTTAGGTCCTACACCGGGAACATCGTCCAGAACCGAAGCCGTCATCGCCTTTGATCGTTTTTGGCGATGGAAAGTAATAGCAAAGCGATGAGCCTCATCCCGCACCCGCCGCAGCAGGGAAAGGCCGGGCGAGTGCTTGGGGATATTATAGGGTTCGGCATGTCCGGGACGGTAAACCTCCTCAAGCCTTTTCGCCAATCCGATTACCGGCACGTAGGCCAGTCCCAGATCGTTCAACGCCGCCTTGGCCATGCTCAGCTGTCCCTTGCCCCCATCGATCAGGACCAGGTCGGGCAATGCTCCCCCTTCATCCATGACCCGGCGATAGCGGCGGCTCACTACCTCGTAGATGCTGGCAAAATCATCGGCGCCATCAACGGTCTTTATATTATACTTGCGATATTCACTCTTGCGCGGCTTGCCATCCAGAAAACTGACCATGGACGAAACGGGATGAGTACCCTGGATATTCGAATTATCAAAGCCCTCAATACGCCGGGGGGGGACTTCCAGTCCCAGGTCTTCCTGCAGTCTCTCGACGGATGAAGGCACCAGTTCCTGCCGCTTGGCCTTCTTCAACTTGATCTCATTCAACATCAAGGTGGCATTCTGGCGTGCCAGCCTCATCAGGCGCACCTTCTCTCCCCGTCGAGGCATGTGTATTGCCACACGGCGCCCGGCCTTTTGCGAAAGCCAGCCCTCCAGTTGTTCCTGCTCATGTGTTTCCGGCGCCTCATGTACCAGCAGCTCAGCCGGAATATAGTCCGCCTGGCTGTAGTACTGTTTCAGGAAACCGTAAAAGTTCTCCACGTTTTCATCCTGATCGGCAATAGTCAGATCAAATTTTTCTTTGCCAATGAGTTTCCCGGCCCGGACCCTTAACACGACGCCCACACCGTAGCTGGAGGCCGCCTCAACCGCCAGGATATCGCGATCCAGCGTATCCTTGGATAAAGTCGATTGACGTTCGGCATAATGCTGGATGGATTGGAACTGGTTCCTGATGCGGGCGGCATCTTCAAAACGCAGATCATCAGACGCTTCCTGCATTCCGGCCGTGAGGTGAGCGATTATCTCGTCCGTTCGTCCCCGGAGAAATGACACCAGCTGGGTAATCATAGCATTGTAGTTGGCCTCGCTTTGCAGCCCTTCACAGGGCCCCAGGCAACGTTTGATGTGATAGTCCAGGCAGACCCGGTGTTTCTGCTCCCTGATCGAATCATCAGTAATGTGGTAAGTGCACGATCTGATAGGAAATATCTTGTGGAGCACCTGTAAGGTCTCTCTGAGTCTCTTCACATCGGTATAGGGCCCCATGTAGCGGGCGCCATCCTTTTTGACTCTCCGGGTAATCAGCACTTGCGGATACGGTTCCCTGGTCACCATTATAAACGGGTATGATTTATCGTCCTTCAGCAGGATGTTGTAGCGCGGTTGATGGTGTCGAACAAGGTCCTGCTCACTGATCAGCGCCTCGATCTCATTGGGCATTACTATCCAGTCAAGATCCTTGATCTTGGGTATCATCCTGCGCGTTTTGAAATCCTTGCGATCTGATGATTGGAAATAGGACCGGACCCGGTTCCTCAGGATTTTTGCTTTCCCAATATAGACGATCTGCCCCTCGGCATCCTTGAACAGATAGACGCCGGGTTTTCTCGGCAGGCGTTTGAGCTTGTCTTCGAGGGTCAGGGTCTCTGGCATAGTTCCACCAGGATTCCGGCTGTGGAACTGGGGTGGATAAAGGCGATCAGAAAGCCTTCCGCCCCGGTGCGTGGTTCCTGATCGATCAGTTCCACACCCTGTTGCCGCAGGTGCCGCAGCCAGGCGCGCAAGTCGTCAACCAGAAATGCGATGTGGTGGATGCCTGCCCCCTGTTTTGCAAGATACTTGCTGACGGGTGACTCGGGCGCCGTCGGTTTAACGAATTCGATCTTACCGCTGCCGGTGGCATATATATCGGTAATCACTTGTTGGTCAGGTATATCCTCTGTCCGCTGCTTGGATAGTCCCAGGAGTTGCCCGAAAATCCGTGCCGGCTCGTCCAAATCAGCTGTGGCGACGGCCACGTGTTCTATGCCCAGGATGCGCACTGCTCTCTAGCCATACCACATTTTGATAAACTTGCGAGTCATGCCAAACGTTTTGCGGATCAAGTCGTAGTACCATAATTCCATAGGCAGATCGATGCGCCCTTCCACTACCGACCTCTGGCGCGAAAAACTCAGCAGGCCCTCCGGCCCATGGAGCTTGCCCAAACCGCTATCCCTGATGCCGCCAATGGGCAGGGAGGCCATGGCATACTGAACTATCACATCATTAACTACTACGGCGCCGGAGACCAGCCGCTGACTGATCCGCCGGGCGCGGGCCGCATTGCCCGTGAACAGATAAGTGCTCAATCCAAACGAGCTGTCATTTGCCTTGGCGATGGCTTCTTCCTCATCCGCTACCTTCATAACAGCCAGTTCAGGCCCGAAAGTCTCATCGGTCATCACCATCATGGAATGGTCAACCCCGGTCAGTAATACCGGTGGCATATGCCAGCCGTCCGGTTCGCCGAAGACCTCGCATTCGGCCCCTTTGGATCGGGCATCGTCAATGTGCGCATTGATCTTATCGTACTGGGCCTCCAGCGTAACCGCCCCAATGGCATTGTCCGGTTCCTCACCGGCAGTGAGCTTCCCTGTCTCCGCACGGAGCAAAGCCACGAACTCGTCGTAGACCGGCTCAACAACGTAAACGCGCTCCACTGAAACGCAGGTTTGGCCGGCATTGCTGAAGCCGCCCCATACCGCGGACTTGGCCGCCCTTGCCAGCCTGGCATCCTCCAGCACAATCATGGCGTCTTTGCCGCCCAGTTCCAGGACCACCGGTTTGAGCAGCCGGGCACACTGGACTGCTATCGTTTTGCCCACCTTGGTACTGCCTACAAAACAGATCACATCAGTTTTTGGCGAGGCTACCAGTTGCCGGCCGATCTCGGCCGTGCCGGGCAGCACAGCGAAAAGCTCGGGCCGCCCGGTTGCCGCGTCGAAAATCTGTTTGGCGAGCAACGCCGTCAAGGTCGTGTGCTCCGATGGTTTGGCTGCTACCGTATTGCCGGCCAGCAGGGCTTCCACCGCTGGAGCTACCACCAGCAGGAGCGGGTAGTTCCACGGCGAAATTATCGTAGCGACGCCGTACGGCCAGTACTCGACATAGCCCCGCTTGTGGATCAACACGCCGCTGGAGCGATAACGGCGTTTCAGCGTCGTGCGGGCCAGCTTTTCTGCTGTGCGTATAATCTCAAGGGCGCCAAATATTTCCAGGATGGCTTCCTGCGGTTTCTTGCCCGTTTCCTGGCAAATGCTGTCACAGAGTTCATCAAAGTGTCTCGCCAGGGCTTTACGGAATCGCCTGATCAGCCTTACGCGGGTCTTGACGGGCTCATTCTTATAGCAGGCAGCCTGCTCCCGCAGACCGTCCAGCCGGGCCTCTACCCCATCGGCGGTTAGCGCCATAATTTCCTGAAGTGGTTCGTGGGTGGCGGGATTGAAGCATTTTAGGACAACCCTGCCATCGGCTTCGGTATGGATGATCGCGCTCATTGTGGTAAGACTAGCTGCCTTTGAATACTGCTTTCCGCTTCTCGATAAATGCTGATACCCCTTCTCTCATGTCTTCGGTAGTAAAGCTCCTGGCAAATAGATCTGACTCGATATGAAGCCCTTGATCGAGTGACTCATTCTCACCCCGGTTGACGGCTTCAATGGTGAGTTGCACCGCCAGGGGACCCTGTTTAGCGATCCGGGCCGCCTTAGCGTGGCACGCTGCCAGCAATTCTTCCGGTGGCGCCACCTCATTAACCAGCCCGATACTCAGGGCCTCATCCGCATCTATGGTTCGACCAGTAGTGAGAAGTTCCAGAGCGATGCCCTTCCCCACCAGCCTGGGCAGCCGTTGGGTGCCGCCAAAGCCTGCGATAATTCCCAACGATACTTCCGGCTGGCCAAAGCGGGCGGCCGTGGATGCTATCCTGAAATGGCAGGCCATCGCCAGTTCGCAACCGCCACCCAGGGCAAAACCGTTAACCGCGGCGATAACCGGTTTGGGGAAGCCTTCTATTTTGAGTGTCAGGGCCTGTCCTTCGAGGGCAAATTTTCGGGCCTGATCGACACTCATCCCCTGGAAGTCCTTAATATCGGCTCCCGCTATGAAGGCCCTGTCTCCAGCACCCGTGAGGATAACCGCCCTGGACGCTGCAACGGCGGCCATATCAAAGGCTTGACCAAGTTCTTCGATAACGGTCTCATTCAGGGCGTTCAGCGCTTCCGGGCGGCTGATGGTTATTACGGTCGATTGATCTACCGTTGATACTTGGACATATTTCATATGGTAGCCTTAATAAATAAAATCGTCATTTCCAGAAGGTCCTGCTGAATAGCACCATGACGGTGAAGATCTCCAGCCTGCCCAGCAGCATCGCGAAACTCAGCAGCCACTTGGCCGGTCCCGCCAGGTGGGCATAGTTGTCATAAGGCCCCACCGATCCGAACGCCGGCCCGATATTGCCCAGGGCAGAGGCTGAGGCGCTCATGGCCGAGAGAATATCGAGGTTATAAAAGGTCAGTAGCATGGCAACCAGCAGGAAGATTCCCAGGTAGAACAACAGAAAACCGATGGTGTTCCTGAGCACTGTCTCCGGCACCGATCGCTGCCCGATCCGCACGGGTATAACGGCATTGGGATGAACCAGTTTCCGGATTTCAGCGATGATATATTTTAACAGTACCTGAATACGAATGACTTTAATGCCGCCTCCTGTCGATCCTGCTGAACCGCCCACAAAAAAGAGCGCGAACAGGAGCATCTGGGCAAACGGTGACCACAATTCATAATCGACGGTCCCATAACCGGTAGTAGTGGTAATGGATACCGTGAGAAACAGGGCATGCCTCAGACTGTATTCACTCCAGCCAAAACTGTTGATCGATGTGTCGATAAATATAATCAGGGAAAAAACGGCGATTATACTCAGGAAAAACATTAACTCACGGTTGCCTTTGTAGTGATTTTCCCGGTTCATGATCAGCTTACCGTGGAGAGTAAAATTGATACCGGCCATCAGCATGAAGAATATAATCACATATTGCAGAAAGGGTGTCATGCTGTAGATGCTATCGTTGTTCACGGAGAATCCGCCGGTTGCCATGGTGGTGAATGTGTGGGTCAGGCTCGAAAACCAGGTCAGGCCGCCTAATTTCAGCAACAGCGCCTGAAGAGCGCTGATGACCAGATAGGTGATCCACAGCGTCTTGGCCGTCTGTTGGATACGCGGTTGGATCCTGTCGACGGTCGGACCGGGGACTTCGGCCCTCAAAAGGGAGGTACCACCCATCCCCATAAAGGGTAAAATGGCCACGGAGAACATGATGATACCCATGCCGCCAATCCATTGTATAAAGGCCCGCCAGAACAGGATGCCCCGGTCGACACTCTCAATACCGTTGGGCAGATGGGGATGGTAGTTGGCGTCACCGAGGATCGTGGCGCCGGTTGTGGTAATCCCCGACATAGACTCGAAAAAAGCGTCGGTGAAAACCGGGATAGTACCCGACAGAATAAACGGCAGGGAGGAAAACAAGGCCATGGTGATCCACCCCAGGGTCACAATTGCAAAACCATCGCGACTGGTAAGAGTAAAACGTCCCCTGCTCAAGAAAAAACCGGGTATCCCTACGACCAGACAGATAGCCATGGATTGGAGGATGGCCTCCAGGTCTCCATCACCAAAGTAGACTGACCAGGCTACGCTTGTCAGCATAGAGAGGCCCAGAAATATAACCAGAAAACAGAGGGTATTTAGAACGGCACGTTTATTCACGGACAGGGCGGTTCAGCTGAACAGCTTCTCCACTTTCTCCATCTGTGTATTTTTCACAAATACAAGCACGCGGTCACCAGGCATTATCTGGGATTCGCCGGTGGGCAGTTCGATACCCGGGCCCCGCATAATCGCGCCCAGGATCAAGCCGCGTGGAAACTTGATTTTACTAACCGGATTCCTGGTGGCGGGACTGTCTTCTTCGGCCACCATCTCCACGGCTTCCATCTCCACGTCTTCGAAGCGGCTCACATCACGGCCACTATCGGATTTGATCACCCTTACAATGGCCTCTACCGTAGCCGTATTCTTGCTGACGGTCGAATCGATGCCGATGTGGCGGGCAATCGGTATGTAACTATTAGTAGATAGATGGACAATTACATGGCGCGCGCCCAGATGCTTGGCCAGCAGCCCGGTTAGCAAATTGGTTTGTTCATCCTTAGTGAGGGCAATGAAACTGTCCATCTCCTGAATATTCTCTGAAACCAGAAAATCTATGTCGGTACCATCGCCGTGGAGCACCAAGGTATTCATCAGGCTCGGCGCCGACTCCCACGCTTTGGACTTCCTGGTCTCCACCAGTTTCACATCAAGATCGTCCTGCAGGCGTTGAGCCAGGCTGCGTCCAATCTTTCCAGCCCCGAGGATCATAATCTTCTTGATCTCATGATGCGGGCGACCCAGCATGGCCAGAATGGCCGGCATATTACGGCTTTCGCCCAAGACATAAACAATATCTCTGTTTTTATATGCTGTCTGACCTCCGGGAACGAAATTATCGTCATCCCGACCTATAATTATAACTTTATGGGGGATATCCATGTTTGAGTCTGACACTTCCTCGACGGTACGGCCCAGTACGGGGGAAGAGTCATCTATCAACGCGCCCACCAGTTGCAGTCTGCCACTCTCAAATTCTTTAACGTCAATGGCGGAGCTCTGGCGCAGCAGGCGCTCGATCTCCTCAACAGCTACACGCTCAGGATGGATCACTTTATCTATTCCAAATTCCTTGGGCACAATCACCGCTTTTCGGCCTGAGTATTCCGTACTGCGCAGACGGGCGATAACTTTTCTGGCGCCCAACGCCTTGGCCATCTGGCTGGATACCAGGTTGACCTCATCGATACGGGTCAATGCCAGGAATATATCCACACCCTCAACCCGGGCCTGCCGCAGGATCATGGGCGAAGC
>DAOWIJ010000106.1 GCA_030640955.1 Fidelibacterota bacterium | reverse complement strand
TCCACGGCCAGCTTGACGTCATAGTGGCCGGGCAACAGCTCAAAATCGGTTTGGCAAATTACCGCACCTATCGGTTCCGCCACTATATCCCGGATGGGAATCTCTCTGAAGGCCGTTACGATGCCCTTCTCCTGAACCAGGATAACCGCGGCCAGATCGGCCACTTTCTGGCGGCGTAGATCCTTATAATTAAGGCTGGACCTATCGATACCCAGGTACACTTCAACGCGGGACCGGTTACCGGCGCCACGAAAATAGGCCAGGTCGACTGTTACAGCCTGCTGCGCCGGGAGAGAGTATGGTAGCAGAATAATTGCTATCAACAAAACGAAATATTTTTTATAATCAGGCTGCATTCTGCTCCAGAGATACGGATATCAGGCGCGAAAGGCCCTCTTCCTCCATCGTCACACCATACAGGAAATTAGCCTGTTCCATGGTAAGTTTGTTGTGGGTCACGATTATGAACTGCGTTTCGCTGGAAAATTGACTGATCGCCTTGCTGAACTTACCGATATTAATATCATCCAAGGGCGCGTCCACTTCATCAAGGATGCAGAAGGGGCTCGGCTTAACCAGATATATGGCGAACAGCAGAGCAATGGCGGTAAGGGCCTTCTCGCCCGCGGAGAGGCTCCTGAGAGACTTGGTTTTCTTCCCCGGTGGCCGGGCGATTATTTCGATGGCCGCCTCCAATGGATCGGGATCACCCATTAGCCGCAGGTCACCTTCGCCACCTTCGAAGAACAGGTTGAAGGTCTGCTGGAAATGATGCCTGATACTATCATAGGTCTCGCGGAACTGCGCTCTGGCCTGATGATCGATTTTTCCAATGGTTTCCAGGAGACTGTCTTCGGCCTCCAGCAAGTCGGAGCGCTGTTCATCCAGGAAGTTAAAGCGTTTTGTCTCCTCATCATATTCTTCGGACACAGCCATATTTATGGGGCCGATGCGTTCCAGTGAACCTCGAATTTGCGCGATACTCTGCCGCAGTTCGTCAGCGTCAAGATCTTCGTCCGGCGCCTGCGTGCTATCCAGCTCCACGGCATACAGCTCCTGGATACGCGCCTTGATCAGTTCAGCCCGCTTCTCCAGCTCAACAATATTCAATTCCAATGACTGCTGGTGTGCCAGGGCCGCTTCCCGGCCCCGCTGCTGTTGCCTGATTTTGGCCTCCAGCCGGGAAATCTCATCACGGGTCGATCTGGTTCGCGCCTCTTGTTCAGCGCTGATTTTCTGCTGTTGGTGTACCTTTCCCTGTAATTCCTTAATTTGACCACCGGTCTCTGCCAGATTGCTTTCCAGTTTGGATATACTGACCGATGCCAACTCCTTCTCCCCACGTAACCTGGTTAATCTCTGATGCGCTTCTTCCATGGATTCCTTCAATGACAGGCGCCGTTGGGCCAGATTGTCCCGGGAATTCTCAAGGCCCAGCAGCCTTAATCTGATCTCCTGCAACTCCTCACGCCATGCATCTTGCCCCTGTTGGGCTATCGTAAAATTATCCTGCGCCTGACTTATGCCCTGATCCAATTTGGGTCCTTGGGCGGTCAGGTCATTTATCAACTTGTCCTGTGCCTCAATACTGGCCTCAAAACTGGATATTGTCGTCAGAAGTTCCGGAACCTGTTTGCCAAGGTCAGATAAATCCTCTTGCTCTCTGTCGATCTCATAGGCGACCCTGGTGAGATCGTTCTTTTGTTGATTTGTTTCGGCAATGGCGGCATCCAGGTCCGTGTTGAGAGATTTGGCTGTGTCTCGCAGTGCCACTATCTGTGAATCCAACCTTTCAATCATACCAGCGGATTCATCGACGAAGCCTTGAAGTTCGGTCATGCGTGTCTGGAGGCGCTCCAATTCCGCTGAGCGGCCAACCAGGGTTACCGGTTCCTGCCGGTCGCCACCCCCGGTATGGGTCAATACCTCGACCAGCCCGAATAAATGTCCCTCGCCGGTGACCAGGGTAGCTCCAGGCGGCACTTGATCTCCACCCTCAGGAGCAGCGGCGCTCCACCAGAATCCCATCAGCAGCTGATTGTACAAGGGCCGCAGCTGTTCAGGCGCCTTTATAAAATCAACCAGGGGGGCGGCATCACCGAAATTAACAGGTGACGGTTCCGAGGCCGCCGACGTATTCAGCCGGTCAAGTGGGATTATTGACGCACGGCCCAACCCATTTTCCGAGGCGAATTGGATGATTGCTTCGGCCTGGGTGCGCTTTTCTACTACCAGGCACGCCGCCAGTGGCCCTAACACCGTTTCGATAGCCTCAGCCTGTTCAGCCGGTACGGCGACCAGATCCGCTACCGTACCCAATAGGCCCCGGAACTTCGATTTTTGCGCCAGGATTGCTTGGGTGCCGCTGGGATAACCCTCACCATCCTGGATCAGCTCGCTGATGATTTGCGCCCGGGCCTGAAGCACCTGCAGTTCGGTCTGGTGCTCCCTGTATTGGAGCTTGACGGCATCCGCCTCGCTTTCAACGGCATCCAATGCACTCTGGTTGTCATCCAGTTGAGATCCCAGGCTGGACAGTTTCGATTCCAATTCAGTTTTTTTACTGGTCAGCTTGACTTTCAGCTGTTCCTGTTCTTTCAGCGATTCTTTGCGCCGCTTAATGGATTCGTTCAGGGTATCCAGCGCCTGGCGTTTTTCTGTAATGATCTCCTGAGCCCGCTCAAGCCTGCTCTGCTCTTCACGAACCAGGTGTTCATGGGCATTTTTTCTATCCCTGGCGCTGTGCCATTTCTGCTCGGCGCTCTGGTACGCCCGGTTGACGGCTGATTCTTCGGATCGCTTGGTTTCATATTGTTGCCGGCCGGCTTCGAGACCTGGAATCATAGTTTCCAGGTCGGAGGTGTGCTTATCCAGGTCCTGCTGGAGATTCTCCAGACGTGAGTGCTCAGCCTCGATTTCACGCTCCAGCCTGGTTGCTGTATCCCTTGTGGAGCGCAATTGCTCCCCCATCTGGATTTCCTGCTGTTTCAGCTCAGTGAGGCGAGTAGTGCCCTCCTCAAGTGAGCGCCGTAATGCGCCCAGCTCCTGTTCCTGTTGATCAAATGTCTCCTGGAATAGTGTTAACTGGGCCTCATCGCGGTTGATAACCTCAGCCTCTTCCTGATGTGATGCCTGTCCGGACCTGAGAGCTTTTCGCAGGGGATTGATCTCATGATCAAGCTGCTGGAGCTGAACTCTTGCCAGCAGCAACTCCTTCTCCTGAAGTTCACTGCTTAGTTTCCCGTGCCGCTCAAAGCGTTTGAGCTGTCGGCCCAACGACTTAACCTGTCCATCGACCTCAAGAATAATATCGCTGACTCTTTCCAGGTCAAGCCGGGTAGCCTCCAATTTGCGCTGGGTGGCCAACCTTTGCTTTTTGTATTTGTTAATACCGGCTGCTTCCTCAAACATCCGGCGGCGATCATCACCGGCTTCCGCAAGTATGTCTTCGATCATCTTCAGTTCGATCACCGAATAGGCGTCACTGCCCATGCCCGTATCAATGAATAGATCAATGATGTCTTTGCGGCGTACCGGATTGCGATTTATCAGGTATTCGCTTTCTCCATCACGGTACAGACGGCGGGTAATCTCAATATCGGTGTATTCCACCGGCAATTTGGCCTTATCGTTATGGATGGTTAAGGCCACTTCACTCATCCCTGAAGGCTTGCGGCTCTTACTGCCATTGAAAATTATCTCTTCCATACGGGTACTGCGCAGCACACTCTGCTTCTGCTCTCCCAAAACCCACCGGATGGCATCGACTATGTTGGTCTTGCCGCACCCGTTGGGTCCAACCACGGCGGTAATACCTTCGCCGAAAGTCAATACGGTTTTTTTGCCAAACGATTTAAAGCCGTTCAGGTTGATGCTTGATATGTACATGTATGCTCAGGAAGTCCCGTAAAGCTGGATATCAGAATCAATTACCCTGTATTAACTGCACGAACCGGTTGCAGTTGTGATAGTGCTAATTTAGTCCACAAAATGTCGGCGGCAACAGGGTGGCGCAAATTATTTGCAGTCCTTTGACAGGCAGGGCAGTGATGCTTCAGCGCTGATACGAGCTGCCCCGGCGGCCAGTCCCGCCAGCGATGATTACCTTGAGGTAGAAACCTCCGTAACGGCGGAACAGATCCTCGGGCAGCAAGGGGATTATCGATACGAAACCCATCTCTGCGCGATAGATCGCCTGCCCTGTAAAGATCGAAACACCCAGTCCAGCGGAGGCTAACGGTGACCACTTCATAGCAAATTCGCTGAAGAAATCACGCCAATCACCAACTTGGGCAATATACCCGGATAAACCACCTTCCAGGGCCACATGGGGGAGAAAGCCCGAATCCATTTTATCCTGCAACAACAAACGGCGATAGCCAACCCCGGACTCCAGGTAGTATTCCTGGGTGGCGTTGCGCTCAATCGTGTCATAATAGTAATTATAGTACGGTAGCGCCAGGCCCTCCTCCTCAATGTGCAGGCCGACGCTCAAGTACCGGCTATGGGTCTTGAAGGGATTAGTACTCCTGGTATAAAAGAGGGAACTGCCGCTCGAGATGGCATACCCAATCCCTCCCGATGACGTTGAGTGGTCCTTTTTTTCACGACCCGATACTATGGTCATGAATAGAACGCATAGTAGTGTGAGTGAGTAATGATTCAGCTTATTCATTAAATGCTACCGGGTTATGCTCATCGAAATTCTATTTCTTCCTCAAGGACTGCAGCCTGAGCCAATCAGCTTCCCGTGCCGCCAACCGCTCCACGACCCCATCACCAACAATGGATGTTTCGATAATTTCATCCACATCATCGGGACTCACCCCTATATACCAAAGGCCCGCAGGATAAATTGCCACGGCCGGGCCCAATTCACAGGCATCCAGGCAACCCGACTTATTGGCCATCACCTCGCTTTTCAGCCCCCGTTTGGCCAGGCCTTCAGCGAAATTCAAACGGATTTCCGTACCTCCGTGGTCGTGGCAGCAACCCCGCTGGTGACCAGCCGGCCGCTCATTGGTACACACGAAAATGTGTTTCTTAAATCGTTCCAATGAAAGTCTCCCGGTTAGTTCTGGTCAATCCGTATAACCACTTTGCCGCAGTGTCCGCTATCCTCCAGGTAACGATGAGCATCGCCTATTTGATCCATAGTAAATACCGAGTCAACAAAAGGACGGTACGCTTTCTGATTAAACAGATTCACGACCGACCTGAAAGTATCGAGATCACCCATGGTGGAACCCAGGAAACTCAGGTGTTTCCTGAAGGCGTGGCGCAGATTGATCTCTACCTGGGGCCCGGATGTGCCGCCGCAGAAGACCAGGCGGCCGCCAACGGCCAGAGTGCGGAGCGCCTGCTCCCAGGTGGCGGCCCCAACGTGTTCAAACACAACGTCTACCTTTTTTGCCCCGGTGAAATCCAGGACCTGCCTGTACCAGTCAGTAGAATAGTGATCAACTACGGCCTCAGCGCCCATGGTTTTGGCAAACTCGGTTTTTTTGCCCGGCGACGCGGTGGCGATAACCCGGGCGCCCATGTGCGCGGCAATCTGAATAGCGGCCGCCCCTACGCCGGAGCTCCCGCCTACCACCAGTACCGTTTCACCCTGCTGCAGTTGGGCGCGTTTCACCAGCATCTGAAAGGCTGTGAGAAAAACCAGGCCAAAGGAGGCCCCTTCCTCATACGTCAGGTGTTCTGCCAGGGGAAAGACATTGTGTTGCCGCAAGGCCACCAGTTGGGCTTGCACCCCGTTTTCAGATTCACCCAGAATGCCGTATTGCTGACACAGGTTCTCACGCCCTGAACGACAATATTTACAGCCGCCGCAAAAAGTACCCGGTTGAATGACCACGCGGTCGCCCACGGCGAAACCTTGTACGTCACCGCCCAGCGCCGCTATGCGTCCCGCACCGTCGCTACCCATCACCAGGGGCGGAGTGCTGCCGGGAAGACCTCGACGCACCCAGATATCCAGGTGATTAAGGGCCGCCGCCTCGACCGCCACCAGTAATTCATCGGCCGCGGGCCGGGGCGCGGGCAGATCAGCTATTTCCAGGACTTCCGGTCCGCCAAACCGGTTGATCCGGATGGCTTTCACTCCTCCTCCTGATCCAAATCCTCAAACTCGGCATCGGTAATATTGCGGCCTTCAATCGGTGGTGGCTTTTTTTGGGATTCACCGGGCATGATTTGCCTCATGGTATTGGTGAGACGCAGTATCAGCCACGCCAATGCCCCCCCCAGTATTATTATCAGCAGGCCTCTAAACATGGTGTGTCAAATGCTCCTGGCTGGATTAAAAAACCTGGTTCCCGATACCGGTTCACGAATGAATTTAATAATCTCATCAAGATCGGTAGAATTGTTTACAAAGTCAATATCGTTTGTGTTGATGATCAATAGCGGACTGCGGTCATAGCGAAAAAAGTATTCATTATACAGTTGATTGAGTGAGTCGAGATATTTCCAGTCCATCTGCATTTCATAGGATCGGCCGCGCGTTTTGATATTCGCCATCAGGCGGTCCGTATCCGACTGCAGATAAATAACCAGATCGGGATAGACAATATCCCGCTCCAGCAGGTTAGCCAGGCGGTTGTAAAGGGCCATCTCTTTTTCGCTCAGGGTAAGGGAAGCGAACAGGCGGTCCTTCATGAACATGTAGTCAGTAACCAATAATGGCGCGAACAGATCGATCTGTTGCAGGTCCTGCTGTTGACGATACCGTGACAGGAGGAACCAAAGCTGGGTCTGAAAGGCATACCTCTGAGCATCCCGGTAAAATTCTTCCAGGAATGGATTCTCGTCGAATTCTTCTACTACCAGCCTGGCATCCAGGCGCTGCGCAATCAGGTCAGCCAGACTGGTCTTGCCTACCCCGATTGAACCTTCAACGGTAAGCAGGAACGATTTGCCTAACATGGAACCGGTTCCTCGGTCCAGACTTTTTCAATCGGGTGCTCTGGACAGTCCGCCAATAAATCGCGGATAGATTGTCCGGTAACAGGATCACGGAACCCGGGATCTATTTCCTGCAAAGGCGCCAGGACAAATTGCCTGGAAGTGTATTCTGGGTGCGGCAGGGCCAACTTGTTGTCCTCCAATACCTGGTCCCCATAAGTGATGATGTCCACGTCTATCAACCTCGGCGCCAATGGCTTATGGTCAGCAGGACGCCCCAAGGCACGCTCAACAGACTGGCACAAATTAAGCAGTTCCCCGGGCAAAATCGCGCACTCTATTTTTAGCACCTGGTTCAGGTAGTCGGCCTGCTGCTCCAGGACGCCCATGGGAGGTGTCTCGTACACTGAACTGGCCGCAATCAGTGTGATGCCCGGGCTTGATGACAACCTGGCGCCGGCTGCGCGTAAATTGGCCAGGCGGTCTCCCATGTTGGAACCTAAACCGATGAACACCATCTCAGGCATCTACTACCTCCGAATATTGCCGGGTCAGCTCGACCTCGACCGTATCCAGTGGACCATCTATAGGGGCTGACGGCTTTCTAACCCTGACTGTGACCACGGCAGCCTGGAATTCAGCGAATAGCGCCTGTATGACGAGGTAAGCCGCCCTTTCAATCAGCCGGCACCGGGTACCGGTAAAAGCCTGCACGGCAGTGTGGTACGCGGCATCATAATTGATGGATTGGTCCAACTCATCCTGTTCCGCGGCAGTGCTCAAGTCAAGCGCCATCTCAATATCCAGAAAAAAACGCTGGCCGAGCTCCCTCTCATCAGCTTGCACCCCATGATGGGCAAACACGGCTATATTTTTAAGGCGGATGATATCCATAGGTAATCAGCAAATCCAATCCAGCAGCGGTAAAACTTAACAAGGAGAACTCGCCAATACTGATGTAAATATGGACCCTGGCAGGGCAAATGAAAACACCCTCCCGGAGAGCAAAGTCCAGGAGGGTGATTCTTTGGCTCGCGCTACTGGTCTATGGGCTAAAATGGCGGCTCCTGGACACCAGTACCAATCCTGTACGGAAGTCCTATAAATTCCAAATGCAAATCCTCATCAGCAACCAGCAGGGAACGAAGATCGATCACCTCGGCGTGCAATCGATGGACGTGCGGCTGGTCGGGCATGCCGCGGGGTTTCCACCAACCGGAAAAGGTGTCGTCCAACGCCACTTCATCGGCATACAGGCCTAGATCGTTGATCCGTCTGCGTGAAAAACCAGCCATACCGCGGCCATGCCGGAGCACGACCATCTCACCGGATGCCACCGGCAGCATTGGTTCCATATTGGAAATATCAGCCAGTACCCGTACCGGCAGACGGTCCCTGAATCGAGGCAGGCTCTCGCGATTGAAGAAACGGGTCAACACTTCGCTTTTATCCAGCGCAAAATAGGTAGTCGAATCATCCGATAACGAAAAGGATAGCCGGTCCAAGGAAACATTGCTGCCCACGGTTCCCAATACGGCCGTTAAGCCTTTGATCTTCCAGTCTTTGCGAGGGTCGCCGGTGTCACCGGTATTTATGAAGTAAGCGCGCCGGGTCGTCACCATTGTAAACTGTTTGGTTAGCGTGTCGGTAATGACCCTAACCGAGTCGACACCGAATTGCCATCCCCCGGACCGAAAGAGGCCGGTGATCGTACCGGTAATGGTAGCGTAGATTGTATCAGCGCCAATATTATCGAAATCGATCAGCACTGAACGGTCGGTGACCCGGAGCCCCCACCGAAAACCGGCATAGTCCCTCGGCCACAGTGTATCCGCCAGGGCCTTGCCCAGGACTTCGGATTGATCATAGTCGTCATCGAAGAGACCGTCATCGGACAAGCCATCGATGGAAAAAACCTCATCGGCCGCTACCAATTCTTCCAATGCCGCCAGAATATCCGCTTCGTTGATATTATCAGCCACCTCATCGCACGAGACAAACAGCGCGCCCAAGCCCAGCAAAGTAACCATGCTCAGATATTTCATTGAGTAAACTCCTGTTCGGTGCATGAAATGGATTATCGTTTCCAGCGCGGGTGCCTCATCATTTCACGCTGCATATGGCGTGGGGAGAATTTGCCCCGTCCAATTTCCTCCCTGAGCCGTCCCTTAAAGTGCTCTTCGAAGGTAACATAACGGGCCAACTGATTGGCTGTCAGTACGTCTTTAACCGCTTTATAATGGCTGGCACGCTGGTCGATCCGATCCTTCTCCATTCGTGAGATGGCGTCGACATAGTTGTCGATGTCCTTGCTGGATACTTCATCGGCATTGAGCTTGCTGACGAATTCCTGATGCAGCTGGAGCCGCTTCAGCTTTACTTCCTGCATTTCATCACGGTGCTGCCGTACCTTTAGAAAGAAATTCGCTGCCTGTTCTTCGGTCAGTTCCAGATAGTCGGTCAGCTTCCACATTCGTACCATTTCAACCTGCTTGCTCCGCTGCATAAGGCCTGGACCGGCTTCAGCATCATCCTGCTGCCAGGCCGTAGGGCCGCCCCATCCAGGATCATCCATTTCGAGACCCGGTGGCCCCTGTTGGGCCATGGTTGGTGTACTAATGCAGACCATGATTACAGCCAGCGAGACTATTCTGATTGAGGTCTTCATTATCCTATCCTTTCAGGTCAATGGCCGTGATCAAGTCCGTGCCTTCTTCCAATAATATTATCTCATCCAGCAAGTTATCCAGGCTCTCTTCTTCCAACAACACTTCCATGTACAGTTCCCAGGCTAAATCTTCCTCAGCTTCCGCTTCATAGACCTCGGCGCTCAGTTCACTGAAGAGATATGCGTCCCACAGGTCCTCTTTGAGCTGCAGTTGCAGGCTAGTAAAGCTGAACAGGAAAATAAATGCCAGACTGGCGAAGCTGGTCAAGCCTGCAGCTACCGCGCGCCGCCTGTTGCTATGGTAAATGGTCCGGCGCAGCTGGTGTACAAAGACGTCACCGTCACTGAAATCGGGCATGTACTCTTTGCTGGTTTCGATCATTTGAAGTATCCTTTAAGCTTCTTCCGTGCTGTATGAAAAGCCACCTTGATCGTGCTTTCAGAGGTCTGCAGGATCAGCGCTGTATCCTTAACCGGAAGGCCCTGCAGTCCCCGCAGAATAAAGACTTTGCGCTCCTGGACAGACAGGCGGGGGATCATGGACAGCACCGCCTTGCGCCTGTCATCAAGATCGTTGTCGTCATCGTGACTGGGTTCATTGTCGGCCAACGGCAGCCACTGACGCAATTTCGATTTTCTGAAATGCGAGTTGAGCACATTGGCGGCAATGCGATAGATCCAGGTGCCCAGTTCGCTATCGCCCCGGAAACGGTGGAGATTGCGGAAAACTCTGATAAAAGTTTCCTGAGCAAGGTCATTAGTATCATCAATATCTCCGGTTCCTCTGAAAAATAACTCGCGGACCTGTTGCTGGTATTTTAGTGCTAACTGGTCGAACGACTGCTGATTGCCGCCTAAGAACTCCGCTATAAGTGCCTGGTCGCTTTTCATGCATTTTACAGGTTAGACGTATATTGCAGGTAAAGGTTAATGCCTGGAATTGCGGATGACGAACATTTTTGGTGGTGCGACTCCTTTTGTCATTGACTACGGCGTCCCGGAACTATACTTTTTCCAATGCCCCATATATCCTTATTCCCATCGGAGCTCATAACCTGGTGTGTATTTCTCGGTTCGATCCTGGGAGTAATGGCCCTCAGTGAAATGTTTGCGCGGCGGCTGAGGGTCAGCGCCGAGACTACCAGACGCCTTGTCCATGTGTGGGTGGGGATCATGATATTCCTCTGCCCATTCATCTTCGACCGCCCGTTCTACCCCATCATCACGGCCGTGCTGTTCACAGGAATTAACCTGCTGGCCCTGAGGATGGAAAAATTCAAGGGTATGCACGCTACCGAAAGAACCAGCTACGGTACCGTATATTTCCCGGTAGCTTTTATCATTCTGGTACTGCTATTCTGGGACCGAGCACCCATAGCCCTGGAAGCAGGTGTGATTCTATTGGCGCTGTCCGATCCATTGGCGGCCGCTGTGGGACAACGCTGGGCCACGAGCACGTTTACACCCTGGCGTGATCCCAAGAGCCTCCCCGGCACGGCCGCCATGCTGGCCAGTTCAATTATCCTGATAGCACTTCTTATGGTGACGCTTTATCCACCGGCAACCGCCCACGGACTTGATTGGCAGTTTATCGCTTCAGCTATCATTCTTACGGCCCTGGTTGCCACGGTTGCTGAGGGCCTGTCGTGGCGCGGTAGCGACAACCTGTCGGTTCCCCTGGCCGCGGCCACCTTTCTATTCCTCTTTTTGCAGCTGGCCCCGACAGACCTGGCGCCCTTCCTTTACTGGTCCGCCGGATCATTGATAGTACTGGGCGCGGTTACTGCGTTTGGCGCCCTCTCGGTCAGTGGATTGGCAGGCGCGTGGTGTCTGGGGGAATTCATCTTTCTGGCAGGCAGTTGGCGCTGGCTAATCCCGATCATCGTATTTTTCCTGTTAAGCTCGGCGCTTACCCGGCTGAATCGATCCACCAGGTACTTGAGCCATAAAGGGGGACCACCAGCCGCTTTTGGCAAACGGAATGTAGTGCAGGTGCTGGCGAATGGAGGCATGCCCCTGCTGATCGCGGTGGCGTTTGGAATCTGGGGACATGGCCTTCTCTACCTGGTTTTTCTGTCATCCTTGGCGGCGGCCACCGCTGATACCTGGGCCACTGAAATCGGGAGCTGGAGCAAACGTGCTCCAAGGAATATCATTACACGCGAAGCGATGATAAAAGG
>DAOWIJ010000153.1 GCA_030640955.1 Fidelibacterota bacterium | reverse complement strand
GTCGGGACGTTCTAACCGACAGAATCACTTCGGGTCAATCAGGCGCTGGATGAGTTCCCTCCGCCATTTCTTGAGTTGTTTCTCCCGCTTGACAGCCTCGGACCTGGTCGAGTATGTCTCCTGATGCACCAATCTCCATGGCCCTTTCTCCTTGGTGTATGGCACGCGCCCCTGGTTATGGCGAACGAGGCGGTCATCCAAATTAGATGTCTGCCGATGTAGAACTTGCCTTCGGGATTCTGGAGGATGTATACGGTGTAGCTCATAGAAATGAAAAACCCCAGCCACGCTGGGGTTTTATCTGGCGGGACCGAAGAGACTCGAACTCGCGACCTCCGGCTTGACAGGCCGGCGTTCTAACCAACTGAACTACGGTCCCCAACAATCTATTTTTCGCGACCTTCCCGACCATTGCGTCGGGACGTTCTAACCAATCGGAGATCCCGACCGTAGTGTCGGGACTGAACTACGGTCCCCTGTGGTACCAACCTGAAAGTTAACGCCCAACATCGGCCTGCGCCACGCGCAAAATGATGCTCTGCAAGCTCGCTTAATTGTAAAGAAGGTTATATTAATCAGGCTGATTTATTGCGCGGTTTATAGAGGATTGCCGCCGGAATGATCACCAGGTAGCCAAGCACCAGCATAATGGGGGCGATAGTCAAGGCCTGGAAGCTGTTTGTGTCCCCCAGTGCCATAATGATATAGGCCAGCACTATATCGAGAATGCCAGCCAGAAAAATCAGGTAGTTGGTAGTGCCATACTCCCATTTACCAAAAAATATTGTTGTGCTCTTCTTTTTATCTTTGGCCATCGTAACGGCGAAATTATCATGCTTTCGTATTTATAGTCAATACAACAGATTGATTAAAGGGAGCGTACTGGCTGTTGAAAATACCTGCCATTAAAAGTTAACTTAGGCACCCTCATGAGGAGTATTAAAGGTAATGATGATAGGGGCAGGTGGCTTTCAGCAATATCCGTAGCTTTGCTGCTGGTAATAGTGACCGGCAGATATCTCGTGCTGAGCTGGCCGATCCCGGCGATTCTTGATGATCATATTGTGATTCCTGAGGGAGCATCAGCTTATCAGGTGGCCAGGGCCCTGCATGAGCGCGGTTATATTCCGAATGAGAAGCTTTTTGTCAACGCTCTCAGGCTTAAGTTTAAGGCGCGGTCACTGAAACCGGGCCTGTTTCGCCTGGTAAACGTACGCATGATCGGGGATCTGGTTGATCAGCTGATTGATCCCCAACGTAATGCTGTCTGGGTCACCATACCCGAAGGTAAAACACGGATGGAGGTGGCGCGATTCTTTGGGGCCAAATACCCAATCGATACGGCCAGGTTTCTAGCGCTGACCGAGGATAAGATATTTATAAGCAAACTGGGCCTGGATGCCAAAGATCTGGAAGGATATTTGTTCCCAGAGACCTATTATTTGCCGAACGGCACTACCGAGCGCGAGATTATCACCAGAATGGTTGCTCAGACCAGAGAGGCCTTGAGTGTTGCTGTGATACGGCGTGGAGCCGAGCTGGGTTTCGATGAAGGAGCAATCCTGACCATGGCATCCATAGTTGAAGGTGAAACCAGGATCGATTCGGAGCGGACAATTGTTTCGGCGGTTTACCACAACCGGCTAAAGAAGGGCATGCGTTTGCAGGCTGATCCCACGGTTCAGTTCTCCCTCCCTGAGGGGCCACGGCGGTTGCTTTATCGGGACTATGATGTCCGATCAGAATACAACACCTACCTGCATGGGGGATTACCACCCGGGCCGGTGAATAATCCCGGCCGGGCCTCGATTGAGGCGGCGGTCTCTCCGGCGGATGTAGATTATCTTTATTTTGTTGCCTCGGGCGATGGCGGACATATCTTCACCAGGTCGTTGGGGGAACATAATGGTACTATCGACCGGTTGCGCCAAGGTGATTAATTTATTTGGAGCACGATTGTGCTGACACGAATGGGAAGGGACTAATGGCAAAGGCGGATTTGAGCGCTATTCAGCGGGAGGCCGTGCAATGCATTGACCAGCCGGTGCTGATATTTGCCGGCGCCGGTAGCGGTAAAACCAAAGTCCTGACTCATAAGATAGCCTATCTGCGCAATGAGGTCGGCATCCCTGACGATAATATCCTGGCAGTTACTTTTACAAATAAGGCGGCTCGGGAAATGTCCCAACGGGTGGTAAAGCTGATTGATGCCACTGCGTCAGACAGCCGCTATAAGGCAGGCCCGATATGGTCTCCCATGCTTCACAGTAATGGAGCAGTTCAGGTCGGCACCTTTCATTCCATCTGTGCCCGAATATTGCGTAAGGAAATCCATCATCTAGGCTATAAAAATGATTTCGTCATTTATGACGCGGACGACCAACTCCGTCTGCTGAAAATGGTGCTGGAACAGAATGAATATGACCTGGATCTACATCCTCCGCAGCACTACCGGAGCGTAATCAGCCGCGCTAAAAACGGCATGAAAGGCCCCGTTGATCTGGCCACCAAAGCTAAAGGGGAAGAAGCTGATATTTTCACCAAGTACCAGGAGGCCCTCAAAAATAGCCATGCCGTCGATTTTGATGATCTGTTGCTGCTACCCCTGGATCTGTTCAATAACCATCCCAAAATCCTGAACAGGTACAGGAAAACTTTTCAGTATATCCTGGTTGATGAGTACCAGGATACTAACCGCGCCCAGTTTGAGTTTGTCAAGCTACTTGCTCAAAAACACCGCCATATTTGTGTGGTTGGTGATGACGACCAGTCTATTTACAGCTGGCGCGGGGCCGATATAACAAACATTCTGAACTTTGAAAAAGAATTTCCCGATGCAGAGGTGTTCAAGCTCGAGCAGAATTACCGCTCAACCGCCATTATTCTGGATGCAGCACACGCTGTAGTAGAACGCAACCAGAATCGGGCGGATAAGAAGCTCTGGACTGAGCGCAAGGGCGGGGAAGCAATTCAAATCTATGCGCTGGAAAACGAGCGGGAAGAAGCCGAACAGATTTTCAATCTTATTCAGGAAGAGGTACTCAGCAATAAACGGCGCTTTGGCGACATTGTGATCCTATATCGTACCAATGCTCAGAGCCGTGCGATCGAAGACATTCTACGACGCCGAACTATTGCTTATAAGATTATCGGTGGCATCAAGTTTTACGAGCGCAAAGAGGTCAAGGATGCCATGGCGTACCTGCGTCTGCTGGTTAATCCATCAGATCCCGTAAGCCTTGAGCGGATTATCAATTTCCCCCCGCGGGCCATTGGTGAAACCTCCATGAACAGGCTCCGTACATTCGCTCACGAACGCAAAATTGATCTCTTCAAATCGCTGGGAAGTGGTCTTGAAGCCGGGATTCAGGTCAAGCAGGCTGGCGCAATGAAAGACTTCAAGGCGATGATCAAGCGCTACCAGGGTTTAGCCCTTAACAAGGACCGTGGCAGCCCCGCTGGTCCGGTTGATGAATACTCTGGCATGGAGTCTTCTTCCAGCAGCCACAACTTCGGCGTTGATGAGGTGGTGACGGCGTTTTTGGAAGAGGCGGGATTGATAGCCCACTTTCGCAATCAGGAGACAACCGAAGCACATGACCGGTTAGAAAATATCAAGGAATTGATCAACAGTATTGAGGAATTTCACATTGAAAATCCTGGTTCTACCATCAGGGATTTTCTTGAGGATGTTGCCCTGTTGAGCGATGTTGACCGTTGGGCGGACGATACCAATGCGGTTACGCTGATGACGCTGCATAGCGCTAAAGGACTTGAATTCCCGGTTGTCTTTCTCACCGGCCTGGAAGAGGGTCTGTTCCCGCTCATACGAATGAATGATGATGAAAATGATGAAGAGGAAGAAAGACGTCTTTTTTATGTGGGCTTAACCAGAACCCAGGACAAGGCCTATATAACTTATGCAAAACAGCGGCGTAAATGGGGCAGCAATACCCTGGAAACAGTAATGAGCCGCTTTATACGGGAACTACCTGATAACCTCGTTGAGTGGAAGCCTCTGACATCAAAGGAGGCGTCCAAAAACGGGTCGAGAATCAGCTCAGGTGATTCCCGCGTATATCCGAAAGTAGGGCACCCGGCACCGGTTGTTCAAGGCATCCTGGACGACTTTGTTATCGGCGCCTGGGTCGAGCACAAGCTGTTTGGCAAGGGTCGCATCATGGGCCGCGAAGGAGTCGCTGACAGTTTGAAATTAACGGTTGAATTTGAAGGTAATAAGACCAAAAAACTGGTAGCGAAGTACGCTAATCTGCACCGCCTCTAGTTTTAAGGAAGAGCTTACAGAAGCCTCCTTAAAGGGGCCAGTTCTTACCCGGCTGAGATTCCATCACAGTGGCAGTCACATCTATCCCTGGGCAAGGGGAATTGGCTTGCTGCGAATGAATTCCGTGTTTAAATTGTTATTGATAATGCGACGCAATATAATATGGCTGTCAGTAAAAACTATCTAAATCGTTTCAAGGATGTCCTGAGAGACCATTCACTCCGGTTGACCTCCCAAAGGATGGCAATCTTAAAGGACATCATGGAAAATGACGGCCATCGGGAATGCGACGATATTTATTCATCATTGAAAAGAAAACACATCAAGATTTCCCGGGCGACCATTTACCGAACGCTGGATATTCTGACCAAGGCAGGCTTTGTCTGGAAAATGGACATCGGTGACGGCCGCTATCGATACGAGCGCCGGCTGGACCAATCGCACCACGATCACATGATCTGCCTGGAATGTGGGACTATCCTTGAATTCGTTGACCAGGAGATCGAAAAATTGCAGCAGGAGCTGACCCGCAAACACGGCTTCCAGCTGACCAGTCATACGCACCAGCTCTTCGGTATCTGCAAAGATTGTCAATAGGCGGGAATTACCAATTCCCATGGCTCACAATCACGGTGCGCCGCCGACAACCACAAGTATGGACAGCAATCTCAATGATATTGCCCTCGTAGGGAATCCCAATGTAGGCAAATCAGTAGTTTTTGGTTACCTC
>DAOWIJ010000256.1 GCA_030640955.1 Fidelibacterota bacterium | reverse complement strand
GAAGGGCAGCGGCCAGATTGGAGTATAATGATTCAAGCATCAGGCGCTATCGGTGACTTGTGTTATTTTGGCGTCGGCCCAGAGGCGCTCCAGTCCGTAGTATTGCCTGGCTTCCGGGGCGAATACATGGGCAACGACATTAACGTAATCGATAATGACCCAGGAGAGCTCGTCAGAGCCCTCAATATGATAGGGCTTTTCCCCTTCGGAACGCAAGCTGTCGTCAACATGGTCGATGATGGCCTTAACCTGAATATCCGACGTGGCGGTACCCATCACGAAATAGTCGGTCATCGAGGTGAGCTCACGCAGGTCCATGATAATCACATCATCAGCGTGCTTGTCGAGCATAAGATCAGCCGCCCGTTCCGCTAATCGTACTGAATCAAACCCGGCTTTGACAGCTGCCGCCATCAGAGATTATATGCCTGCCAACTTCCTGAAGCATACATTGGCCTGTTCACTTGCGTCTCCCTGATGAGAGGGCGCGATAGGAAGTCAGGGTCCGATAATCCTGCCCCAGAACAATGGTAACGTCCAGTTGCAGTGAGGGATCAGGCATGTTCTCAACTTCTCGAGCTTCAATGCCCAGTGTGCGGGCAACCTCCAGGGCTCGATCATAATTGCTCCCACGGTTGATCACCAGCGTGCGCGGATAATCGTTTCGTTGCGCGTTGGTAAACCGGACCACATCGTAGCCGGCGTCGCGAAGAAAATCAGTGTAACGGGAGGCCAGGCCAGATACACCGATCCCATTTAATACTTCGACAACGAGACGATTCGCTTGTTGAAGATCCGCTGTCTCATCACGAAAGTCGGTTGCCGGCGCCGAGAGATACCGCGAACGCTCGACAAGTTCATCACTGGTCAAGGTCATTTGAACGCCGGAGCGGGTGGTAATGGCCGAAATAACGAAACCTATTACCAGCGCTGACAGTGTCAGGATCGAAAGATTGAAAATTACCTGTTGGAAACCGCGTCTTCTCTTTAACCAGACCTGTTGACTGGCCTGAGTGGCGGAACGATAACCCGAGGTGCCTTTCCTGCGGTATCCGGTCCGAGCCAAGGCCTGCTATTCCAATATCCCTGGGTCTCGTGAAAGTGGGCGATACAGAAGAGGGTAGTAGTAATCAGGCAGGTATGAATTGTACTGACGCCTGGGTGTGTTGGACAAACCAAGCTGAAAATTTATTCGTGGCGTAATCTGCCAATGGAGAGATGTTTGGTAATACAACATCATGTTATTTTCGCCCGGTAGTCCACCTGCTCCCATGGCCGGCTGGAGGATGTGGAAGTTGCCGCTCAGGAGCAAATTATCGGTCATTATGTAGCGCATGCTATTGGAATAAACCGAAAGGCCGCCACTATACGGGCCTTCGCCGGACAGAAAGGAGGCGGAGAAACTGTGATTCATGGCAAATCGCTGGGGGTCTAACCAAGACACTCCCGCCACGGAGCGCAGCTGCTCAGACTCGGTCACTTCCGAGGGGGACGCCCGGAATTGCCCTGACAGGCCTGATACTGATACCGCTACGATAAGTGCTGTAAATGCTGATTTACGAAAATGTCTCTGCATGAACCCGCCTCAGTTCAGTTTGTGTATTAACACCCAGAATTTCCCGATAATTTTCTGCTTTTTCAACAGTAACAACCTTGTTTTGTTCCAATAATATAGACAAAACTTGGGGCAGGTAATACTCTTTTTGTTGGTTATTATTTTTTACCAGGGGCAGCGTCCGGAAAAGGTCTGCCGCCCGGAACAGGTAGACCCCGGCGTTGACCTCTGTAACCAGTTTCTCATCTGGGGAGGTATCTCTCTCCTCAACAACTCGGAGTAGATGTCCGTCACCATCCTTGATAACGCGGCCATAGCCGGTTGGGTCCGTTATTTCGCCGGACATCATTGTGGCCGAGGCGCCGGTTTCTGTATGCCGTCTGAGCAACTTGCGCACGGTATGGGCCGTAATCCCTGGAACATCACCTGACAGTACCACCACATCACCCTCAAAGTTCTCCAGGAACGATCTGGCCTGTAACACGGCATGGGCCGTTCCCAGCGGCTCTCCCTGTGGTACAAAGGTTGCTCCCAGCTCTGACAGGGTCGCCTCTATGAGCTGTTGGCCCGTACCGACAATCACTATTATGGGTTGGGCGCCGACCTCGCGCGCTGTATCGGCGACCCACGTCACCATGGGCCGCCCACCCACCTCGTGCAATACCTTAGGCAGATCGCTGTTCATTCGTTTACCCCGGCCCGCAGCCAGGATTATGGCCGCCAATTTGTTGTCAGCGTGTATCAAGTAATACCTCTAGTGATAATTCCCCCACCTAAGACCACATCATCCCTGTAAAGGACCGCGGACTGGCCCGGTGTGATGGCCAGCTGTGGTTCATCGAATTCCAAATGCGCCGAGTCCTTTTCAGGTATAAGTTTGGCTCCCGCCCCTACCGAATTGTAACGGATATGTGCGTGAATATCAATTGGTTCGACCGGTGGTGGTATCAGCCAATTCATATCGGTCACCTGGCAGCTGCCGCTGAACAGTGCCGCCCGGCCTCCAACACTGATCCTGTTTGATCGGGGATCGATAGATGTCACATATAGTGGCTCAGGTGCGGCAATGCCCAATCCGCGCCTCTGGCCAACGGTATAAGCAGCGTGGCCCTGGTGATAGCCTAAAACCTCACCCGCTTCATCAACTATCTCGCCCACACCAGCGGCCATTTGCTCCGGAATCATTTCTTCCAGGAACCGGCGGTAGTCATTATCCGGGACAAAACAGATATCCTGGCTTTCCTCCACACCGGCCGTGGCCAGCTCGTGCTTTGCTGCCAGGGCACGTACTTCCGCCTTCGTAAAATTGCCCAGAGGAAGCAGTGTGTGAGCCAAGCTGGCGCGGGGAATGCCCCAGAGCACGTAGGATTGATCCTTGTTCTGGTCATGGCCCTTTTTAAGGACCAAACTGCCGTCAGCAACGGGCTCAATCCGGGCATAGTGGCCGGTGGCTATCTTGTTTGCGCCTAATCGGTCAGCCTGTTCTAACAGGGCGTTCCATTTAATAAGGCTGTTGCACCGCACGCAGGGGTTGGGCGTGTTGCCTTGCCGGTACTCGGATACAAAATTATCTATGACCTGCTCCCTGAACTCCTCTTGGAAATCCAGGGTATAATGAGGTACTCCCAGCTGCACACATACTTCCCGGGCATCGTTGATGGCCTCGATAGGACAGCAATTGCTCTCACGCAGCAGGTTACCACCCACATCGCGGTATTCCCAGAGCTTCATGGTTACACCCACAGCGTCGTAACCGGCCTCCAGGATTTTAAGCAGGGCCACCGAGCTGTCTATGCCCCCGGACATGGCCACCAGAACACGTTCAGTCATTGGTCGTGGTCTCATATTCGGGCTGGAAGATGCTTAGCCGGGACACCTGGGAGATAAGTGCCCGGGTTACTTGGGCAACGTCGTTTTCATCAGTGCCGTATCCGAAAGATATCCGGATGGATTGGGACGCCCGGTCTTCATTCTGCCCCATCGCTGAAGCAGCATAATCACAGTATGTAATTGATTCACCAGTCATAATCTTATATACGCGGTAAGCGCAGCCATTGCTTCTACTGTTGTGGTGCCGAAGTTAGATAGAATGAAACGACGGCTCAATGCCGTATGTTAGGGAAGTGGAATTTCGATTGTCAGGCCCTGGCGAGCGGCAGTTGTATTTGGGAAGACACGGCGTGCGCGAATCTCCATATCGGCCACGTCATGATCGCTATAGGAAGGATCAAAATGGAACAGGAACAACTGCTTGACGTCGGCGATCTGAGCAATTTTTGTGCACTCCTCCCAGGAGCTGTGTCCCCAGGAGCGGTGGGCCGGCAAATCTTCTTTGTGGAACTGACTGTCATGGATCAGTACATCGGCCCCCTGGGCCAGTTCAATTACCGAGGGCACCAGCTGATCCTTGGTATGCTCGATGTCGGTTATGTAAACAATTACACGGCCATTAGCTTCGAGACGATACGAAATTGCACCATTCGGGTGTGGATGGGGTGCATACTTTATTTTGAAACCATTCCCAAACTCGTGTTCTCCCGTCTCAAATTCTGTGAAGGTGGTCTGCGCCTTGATATCACGGGAATTCAGGGGGAAATAAGGTGGTTGAAACAACCCAAGAATAGCATTTTCCAGGGATTCAGATGATCGGCGGGGGCCAAAAAAATGGATTCTGGCATGCGGTTGATGGAGTGGCGCAAAAAACGGCAGCCCTATGATATGATCCCAGTGCGTGTGCGACAGGAAGATAAAAATCTCGTAATAATCCTCGTGCATTCGGGCGATGTTGTTGCCAAGCTCCCGGATACCTGTGCCGCCGTCGAAAACAATATGGCTACCGTCGGCCGCGGTCACTTCGACGCAAGATGTATTCCCACCGACGTGGATTTGCTCAATACTGGCTGTTGGTATGGATCCCCGTACTCCCCAGAATCTGAGCGTATGTGCGGAGTTGCTCAAGAGCTAACCTTGAACCCATTTACTTGCTGTTGCGTCTGTGTTACCATACCGATGCACGGGCCACCCTTTCAATGTTCGCAAAATAATATCTTTGCTGTATAATAACAAAAGGCTTTATTTATCTTGGCGCAGGTGGGGCCGCCCTGGTTCCCCCATCAAGCCACACAGCGTAATTTTAGTGATCATTTTATGCAACTTGTGGCGTTAATGTCCTGAATGGATAATTGTTCCTATGATCACCGTGAGAAAACGCGGTCTTAGCGCATTATTCTCAACATAAAGGGCTAGTAGATTAAAAAGTACCAGAGCTATACTCCAACATTACTATGTTAAACAGTACGGACCTAATTTCTAAAATTGGCATAATCCGAGCACTAATTTAAGCAACGCTCAAAGTTAACGATGTGATCTACTTCAAAGAAATACAGCTTTCGTTATTGGTTATTGTATCGACAATAGCTGGAGAAACAGGCATTGCCTTCAGGGATGTTACTGATGAATTGGGCATCGCACCGCAAGTACGCCCCCCGGCTACCGGTAGTCTGCGTCTGTACGAAGCTTATGAGGGGCAGCCGCTATTGTTTGATTATGATCGGGATAATGACCTGGACCTGTTCCTGGCCGCTGGCTACGGCCCGTATGACTCGCTGCTGCTGGGCTATAACAGGCTGTACAGGAACGACGACACAAACATGGTAGACGTAACGAAAATCATGGGTCTGGATAGTCTTCCGCCGGCGGGCTCGGCAGCAGCGGGTGATGTTGATGGCGACGGCTTTCTTGATCTGTACCTGTGTATGTTGGACGACGATATTCTGTTGCACAACGATTCCGGTATAGTGTGGACTGATATCAGCGAAAGCGCCGGGATCAGCAATTCAGACTGGGCGCTCGAGGCGGTGTTTTTTGATGCCACCGGTGACGGTTTCGTCGATGTCTATATAGCCAACTTCGTGGTATTGCCGGAGAGCGACACGCTTCTGTGCCGCGATCCTGCTACAAATAGGATTACAACTTGTGAACCGGAATTTTTCGACCCCGCACCAAACAGGCTATATGTAAATAACGGCGCTGGATTATTCACGGATCAGACACAACAGCTGGGTATGTTGGACACAACCAGCCGTTCACAGGCGGTAAAACTGCTGGATGCCAACTCTGACAATCGCGTTGACCTTTTGGTACAGTCATACCGGTCCCCGAACCTGCTCTATCTAGCGGGTGACGGCCCTGGATTTCAGGAAGTGGGTCTCGAGTCGGGGCTGGCGCTGGCCCCCGATGGAACTGATCCCATCTGGAATGAGATCCAGATATTGGACATGAATGCCGACGGTCATTTTGATGTCCTGTTTGCCCGGCAGGATGGCAGATTGGAATTCATGCTGAACGATGGATATGGCCATTTTTTCCCCGGCCTATACCAGGTGGGTCTGCAATTCCCACGCCACTATTATGGCGCAACTGCGGTCCTGCCAATTGATCTCAATTTTGATGGTGCGATTGATTTATTACTGGCTGATCGTCCTGATTCCAATTTACCGGAACATGAAGAGAGGGACGGACTTGGCAGGAGATTTGCCCAGATCATCTATGCCGCCGGTAATTCAGAATACGAGCCTTCTGATCTGAGCTTGGCATTTACCATTGATATCGAATTAGCCGACGGCAGGCTGATTGCCGGTACACCAGCCGGTAATGCCCTGGCGCCTGGTAACCAATCGTACCTGAATGATGATCTAATACCGGAAACTATTTACCGGAGGGATCTCGAGCTACCCGTAACCCCTGAAACCTACCCCACTACTGCTTTTCTCGGTTCAGAGGCAGACTCCATATTCGCGCAGCATTACAGCCTTTTCCGCATGGTTGAATGGGACACCATATCAGTGCGTGAGTCACCAGCAAGCTTTCGGGCCACGGACCTTAATATGGATGGTATCCAGGAGCTGTTTGCACTCTATCCGTCGGGCCAGGTACGAGTCTGGCGGCGTGTTATTGACGAGCAACCCCGGTTCCTGGGCATGATGCCACGGGTTTTAGAGCCTGGCTTGAATATCATCGGCGCAAGTATACAAGTTAGCTTTGAACAGATTGTATACCGGAATCTGGTGTCAGATTCTCAACCCCTGATCATATATCTACCCTCATTTATCGACCAGGCGAACGTGTTGATTAATTGGCCTGATGGGTCGGTAAATAACTTTCGCGCTACGGTGTTCAACGGCTATTACACTCTGACTAAACAGGATCAGGAGCAGTGAAGAAACACACCGGACCGATGCTGGTGATTGTATTTCACTGTCTGGTCATTATCGGCCGCCTGTTTGGGCAGATCGATGATCCCTATGCGGATGCCATGCGCTATTTTGAAATGGGTCGTTATGCCCGGGCATCAGATCGATTACAGGCCGTCCTGCGAACTGATAGC
Source organism: Fidelibacterota bacterium (assembly GCA_030640955.1). GTDB lineage: Bacteria > Fidelibacterota > Marinisomatia > SCGC-AAA003-L08 > TS1B11 > DAOWIJ01. Next base: position 3,197 of record DAOWIJ010000256.1, on the reverse strand, counting down.
CGGTGCATCGAGTGTTACGATCTGTTAGCGCGCATTGCCGGCATCCAGGGAAGCGACAGCACCGCCGCCGAATGGTACCGGCAAGCCCTGGCTGTAGAACCTGAAAATGCCGATTTGCTACAGAAGCTGGGTTTGGCTGAGCATCGATCCGGCCAGCTGGAAAATGCGATGGCAGACCTATCTCGCAGCCTGGAGTTAAATCCCGCCAACAGTGAAGTCTACTTTGCACTCGGCAATGTCTGGTTTGATCTGGAAAACAGAGAGGAAGCCTTGATCAATTTTAAGGCGGCCATCGCTCTGGACAGTATGCAGGCCAATTATCACTTCATGCTGGCCGGCGTATATCATCAAGATGATATACTGGATTCTGCCCTGATGGAATACGAAAAAGCCTATCTGCTCTACCCGAAATACACCCAGGCTTACGAGCAGGCAGCCACAATTCTGATAGCCCAGCAGCGTTGGCAGGAGGTGGTGGCAGTACTTGGGCAGGGGCTGGTGGCGGCGCCTGAGACCCCCAACACACGCTATTGGTTGGGCGGGGCGCTGGTCGAAATAAAAGACTATAAACGGGCTGCCGAGCTTCTGGGTGGTTACGTTGTGCGCAACCAGGAGCACATTGGCGCCCGCTATAACTACGGGCTTGCCTTGTATGAAATCGGCGAATATGAGGACGCTGTCGAACACCTGACCATGGTATTAGAGCAGCGTCCAGATCTGTTAAAGGCGCAACTGAACCTGGGCCGGGCACTGGCCCAACTGGAGCAGGACAGCCTGGCTTTAGCGGTTTTCGATTCACTATTGCTGAAGGATCCCACCAGTTATCAGGTGTGGATCGACCGGGGAGATATTTACTTGCGCCAAGAGCGCTATAATCTCGCGGAAGATCAATATCTGAGGGCGAAAGACATAGATCCAACAGGTTGGGAGTCATTTCACCGGCAGGCTTTATCGAAGTACTATCAACAGGATTATCTGTCAGCCGAATTACTCCTGTATAATGCACTCAATCGCAATGACAGTATCAATGTGATCTATGATCTGCTTGGCGATGTAAACGCGGCCGCCGGTGAGGACGATTTTGCTATCTATTACTACAATCGTGTCCTGTTGGCCGATAGCAGCGATCTGGAAGTTCGGCAGAAATTAATTGCGGCTCTGCTCCGGAAACGTTTCTGGGAATTTGCGGCCGGACAAATAGCTGTCCTGATAGCAGACAATCCTCGCAGCGAGATGCTCCATTACCAGTTGGGTTTAACCGCCCAGGCCCAGGGTGACCGGGGCCTCGCACAGCGTTCCTTTGGCAAGTTCAGGGATATGTATACTGACCGTCGGCTGCGGGAACGCCTGGAGCTGCAGGTGAGCCTGGATAGCGGTAATCCCCGGTATTATAAAGGTCTTGGCCTGTATTATCGTGATGGCGGCAACCAGGTCCGGGCGCGCGATTTCTTCAGGAAGGCGGTGGCGCTAGGCGATACCACCCTGTCTGCCAGCGATTACCTGATAGAAGGGGAAGGGCCCTGATCCAGATATTCAATACTGGCGGATCAGCCAAAGACAATAGCAGTGGCAATGCTGGCTATCTCCGGCACTAAGACCTGCCCTGGCTATCGCGCTTGTGCTCGGCCTTAGCCAGCGCTCGTAACAGGTCATCATATTCCATGCGGTAATCGACTGACAATTTTTCAAATTCATTTGACAGAGTTTTAAAACGACTCAGTAAATCATCCATCTTGAGTAGATAGCCCTCTCCTGTTACCAGCCATGTGATGTTGAATCCCAATTTATCAAGTACTCCTATTACACTCGATGGCAAATCGGTACGCCCCCTTTCGTAATTAGCCACATCGTGCCGGTTGCGACCAAACCGGGCCGCAAAGGTCGTCTGGGTATCTCCCAGATATTCTCTGATCTCCCTTAGGCGGGACCCCATTTCAACGTTTTTAACTGGGTAGTTTGCAGCCAATTATACCCTTGAATGTGTAATAATTACACATTATCTTATGGAAGGTTGTATGCTACTATTGGGCTCTAATGACGTCTTTATCCAAATATACACGACACATAGACCCGGCCGTTACGACACCAGTTGATGCTGGTCCCTGCCAGTAATCTTGGCATGCTCTTTGATAAATAGCGCTGCGGACCTGCGTGTATCCGGTCGTGAGTTGGTGCCAGACCAGATTTGTCCTCGGTAGCAACACCCAAGCCCATTTCTGCCATGCTGAAAGGTAGCAAACCTTTGTCGTTTCTTCAATAGTAAAACACAATGAAAAGGATAAATATGCTTCACGACAATAATGACGCATTGTATGCGACATTGCAGACACAGGCTCAGTTCTCCAGTAAGGACCAGCGGGCGTCAGCAGCCGATTCCGTATGAGCTGAGCAGGGAAGCCAACAACCTTAACGGCAGCATGATTCCCCCTAATACAGATAGACCGATGGAATACACCGACAGCTTTAACAACCTCATCCTCAAGATTGACCCCGAACAAATGTACAAAACCAAAGAGGTAGCAGCTCTGCTCCACTGTTCCGTACGCTATGTGCAGCTGCTGGTGGAACTGGGCCGGCTGGATGCCCTGCGCGTGGGGCGCCTCATCAGGATACCCGGCCAGGAACTGATCCGGTTTATCCATAAGCATAAGGACTGGCATTCACGGCAATAATGATGTAGTATATAGCGAAACATCCGGTCAGGCGGCGGCAAGACCGGTCACGGGACGGACACTTATTCTACGGGACGGATGGAACAAATCTGATGGCATGGAGCTGGCGTAAGAGCAAGAAAGCTTCCCCACCAATGAAGGTGGAGATCAAGCCCGTGCTGGAGCAGCAGCAGGTTCGGCCGGCGGATTACATAACCAAGCCGAGCCCGGAGATTCAGGCTAAGCTGGACGACCGGGACAAGGTTTCTCAGGAAGTAAAGGAATTCGTGGAGGGCCACCCGGAAGAAGCCAGCATGCTGCTCAAAGCATGGCTGACGGGGGCTTTTAAAGCGAAGCTGCCGGAAAGTGGGAAGCAGTAATCCACGCACGTATCCCCGGTGTTCCTTTGTAACTTTACGGAAAGGAGGGTTTAGCCATGCCCACACATCACAGTTCCCAGGGCGGCCGGGTGACCGGTCTGATCATCGCCTTCATCGGTCTGCTGTTTCTACTTGACCACTTCAATATTCTGGGTCTCGGCTCGGT
>DAOWIJ010000097.1 GCA_030640955.1 Fidelibacterota bacterium | reverse complement strand
GGAAAGATTACTGTAAAGCGCAAGATTGAAGGGGGCTACGAGGTTCTCGAAAGCACTATTCCGGTACTGATTACCGTAATTAAGGATGCTGCTGTGCCACGACCATTCTCCGCCAAGCGGGCCATGGCCTGTAAGGGGGCCAAATCGCTGCTGGACCTGGAGCGCATGGTGGAGGCCAACTCACTCCTTAATATCGATGACCTCAAGGCTGAATATGAGTCCGCGAAGCTCTATATCAACACCCTCACAACCGACGATCTGGACGTGGAAGTTGAACGCTGCGGACTGGCGGGATCACCTACCAAGGTACATAAGATCGAGTCTGTGGTTCTGGCCGGCGGTGACCATGAACTGGTAGAGCCTACCGGGGAGGGCATCGGGACGCTGATAGATAATCTGATGAAAGATCACATTTTTGGGTAGAGGCGGTTAATGGCGAAAAAATCAAACGAAGTCTGGGTCTTTGTCGAGCAGCATGACGGCAAGCCCGCCGATGTCAGCTTTGAACTGCTGACGAAGGGAAACAAGCTTGCCGGGCAGCTTAAGGGGCCGCTGAAAGCTGTGGTTATCGGTCACGATATCAAAGGCCTGGCCCGGGAAACATTCAAGTATGGCGCCCACGAAGCCCTGGTGATAGACGATCGCTCCCTGGAGCATTATCGCACCATGCCCTACAGCCGTATTATGAGTGAACTGGTGGCCGAACACCGGCCCCGAATCGTACTGTTCGGCGCTACCATTGTCGGCCGTGATCTGGCGCCGCGCGTGGCCTCCTATACCGTCAGCGGCCTGACAGCCGATTGCACGGAACTACAGATATCCGATGTCAGGTACCTGAAGCAAGACTATTCAGATCTGCTGCTGCAGATCCGGCCCGCCTTCGGGGGCAATATCATTGCCACTATCATCACACCGGACAATCCCGTACAGATGGCAACGGTACGGGAAGGGGTGATGGAAAAAGCCCCGCTGAAAACAGCACGCCAGGGGAAACTGACTGAAATCCCGTACCAGCCGGATGGCGTTGATGAGATAATCCGCATTATCGAGCGCCACCGGGAAGACAGCAAGGTAAATCTGAAGGGCGCCCCGATAATCGTGGCCGGGGGATACGGTATGGGTTCAAAGGAGAGTTTTCAGCTGATCCACGATCTGGCCGACCTCCTGGGTGGCGAAGTTGCCGGCAGCCGGGCGGCCGTAGACGCCGGTTTCGTGCCGCCGGTCAGACAGGTGGGGCAGACGGGCGTTACCGTGCGGCCCAAGTTATATATTGCCTGCGGTATTTCGGGGGCCATACAGCATCGCGCCGGTATGCAGGACTCACAGAAGATCATCGCTATCAATACCGATCCCGAGGCGCCCATCTTTGGCGTTTGCCATTACGGTATCGTAGGTGACGCTGTTAAGATAATTCCAACCTTCATGGAAGCGTACCGCCACAAGCTCAAGTAGGGGACTATATGCCGAACTTCTTCAATGATAACCCCGATCTGGTCCGCCAGTTTGAGAACCTGGACCTGGAAGAAATTGTCAATCTTACAGAGAATGGCTACAGTGATAACAGCGACTATAATTATGCGCCGCGAAACTACGAGGAGGCCCGGGAGAACTATCGCCAGGTGCTTGAAATAGCCGGTGACATTTGCGGCAATTTTGTTGCTCCCCTGGCTGCGGACGTAGATATTGAAGGCGCTACCCTTGAAAATGGCCAGGTTGCGTATGCGGAAGGCACCCAGTTGGCCCTGGCAAGACTGTCCCAGGCTGACCTTATGGGTATGACCCTGCCCCGCAAGTATGGTGGGCTGAACTTTCCAACAACCATTTACGTTATGGCGGTGGAAATGGTCTCGCGGGCCGACGCTTCCCTCATGAACCTGTTCGGATTGCAGGACATTGGTGAGACCATCAACAAATTTGGCACCGACGAACAGAAGGCCGAGTTCCTGCCAAAGTTTGCCAGCGGAGAATGCACCGGCGCCATGGTGCTGACCGAACCGGACGCCGGCTCCGACCTGCAGGCCGTCATGCTTTCGGCTTATCAGGACGAATCTGACCAGTGGTATCTGCGTGGCGTCAAGCGCTTTATCACCAACGGTTGCGGTGATATTCTGCTGGTACTGGCGCGTTCGGAGCCGGGGACCAAAGATGCCCGCGGTCTCAGCCTGTTCGTCTGTTATGGAGGTGATACCGTTAAGGTGCGCCGCATCGAACACAAACTGGGCATCCACGGGTCACCCACCTGCGAGCTGCAATTCAACGATACTCCGGCCCAACTGATCGGTAAGCGCAAATTCGGCCTGATCAAGTACGTCATGGACCTGATGAACGGCGCCCGGCTGGGCATTGCCGCCCAGGGCCTGGGTATATCACAAGCGGCTTATGAGGAGGCCCTGGTATACGCCAAGGCCCGGGAGCAGTTCGGGCAGGCTATCTATCATATCCCGGTAGTCACCAACATGCTGCTGGATATACGCGTAACCCTGGAAGCCAACCGGTCGCTGCTCTACTATACCTCCAGTTGGGTTGACCTGCGTGACAAACTTGAGGAAAAGATTGTCCATCTGAAGGCGGAAGGCCAACCCTTTACCGAAGAAAACGACCGCTTTAAGCAGGCCTCCAAGTTGGCAGCTCTATTGACGCCCATTGCAAAATATATCCTGGCGGAATCGGCCAACCAGATCAGCAACGACGCCCTGCAGGTACATGGCGGCACGGGGTATATGAAAGAGTTTCCCGTGGAGCGCCTGGTGCGTGATGCCCGGATTACCAACATCTATGAAGGCACTTCACAGCTGCAAATTGTTGCCGCCATCGGTGGAGTGATCAACGACATCATGGGTGACTATTTCACCGGCAAGGAAAAACAGCCGTATAAAGGAACCCTGGGGCAATTGGCTGACCAGCTGAAAAATATCCGCCGCGTATTCCTTGAATGTCTGCAATTTGTGGTGGATAAAGACGACAAGTATTTCCAGGATGTGGCGGCGAAAGATCTGGTAGATCTGTACGCTTACCAGCTTATGGGCTATCTGCTCCTCGATGAGGCGGAGCAGGACACCAGACAGGCGTTTATTGCCAATCGATACATTATCAGGGCCCATGCCGCGGCCCGCCAAAGCGCCGAGTCAATCCGCAACGAGCAGTTTTCGGACCTGCTGCATGCCGATGAAATCCTGATCTGATTTTCCGCCCCAGTTGATCTTAATCCTATTATTCAGACTGGCAATGCTCCAAACCTGCCCGTCATTTCCATCTGTAATCCATGGTGATCGCTTGCCGGATCGCACAATAATTGAACAATCCCTGAATTCTCCATTCCAAATTGGCCCTGAAAGGACTATATTTGGGCTTGTACTCAAGTAAATTTCATCGTAATTAAGTAATAGTATATCACGATAGAGGATTGAGGCCATTATGTACGCACACCAGAGAACCAAGCGCGATTTCTTCACATATGCTTCCAAGGCCACTCTAATGTTCCTGATTGGTGTGCTGGCTCTCCCGGTATTTGCCCAGGACGATCCCGTGGCGCGCATTTTAAAGACCAACGGCGACGTAATGCTGCGGAAGATGGCCGAAATGAATTATGACACTCAGGTGGCCCCCGCACAACCGCTGTTCCCAGGTGATGCCATCCGGGTAGGGGACGCCAGCTACGTGGCGCTCCTGTTCATCGACGACAAGAGTCTGGTGAAAGTAAAGGCCAACAGTGAATTCCAAATCGTTGAGACCGCCAACACCAGAACCATGAATTTGGATTACGGTTCCATGCGTTCTACCCTGCCACAGCCGGTAAAAGATTTCAGGGTGGAGACTCCGGTTTCAGTGGCGTCCGTCAAAGGGACCGATTTCTGGCTGATACATGACGCGGCCGCCGGCATAGACAAGGCCTACGGCATAGAAGGTATCGTCGAGGTGTTCAACCAGATCAGCGGCCTGTCCCAGCTGATGACGGCCAATACCATGATTATTTCCACCGCTACCGGTACTATAACGCCGCCGGTGCCTGTTAGCCCCGATGAATTTCCCGATGATCCCGAAGGTATCGATGAGCCTGAAACCCAGCCGGATGAAGGTGAGGCTGAACCTGAAGGAGAAACTGAAACAGGTGAAGCAGAGCCTGAGACCGGCGAGACCGTGCCATCGGAGACCGTGGGCGTTGTCACCCCTGACGTAGAACAACCCGCCGCTGATGAAGAGGGCGAAGGTGAGGCAGAGGAAGCTGCCGAAGCGGGCGGTCCCGGTATGGGATTGGGGCTGGGATCGGTGACCATTGATGGTCAGGTTTTTTACCAGATTGCGTTGCGGCCCGAGTTCAAGTTCCGGAAAATTGGCGTGGGCCTCGACCTGGTCGGTTATATGGACGCCCAGGGTAATTTCCGCAAGGACGAATGGGATGAGCCTTCCGATTACCTGGACAAGATCTACTATCTGCGCTACGGCACTGAGCAGGATCCGTTCTTCCTGCGCATCGGCGCCATGCCCCAGGTGCAGTACGGCTTCGGCGGACTCATGAGCAACTATTCCAACATGACCGAATATCCCCAGGTGCGCCGGGTGGGCTTTGAAATCGGTGGGCACATAAAGCAAAACTTCACCCTTAAGGGTTTCACCGCCGACCTCAAGGAAATGGGCGGACTGGTAGGAATGCGCGGTACTTACCGCGTAGCCAAGGCCTTCCCGCTGACGTTGGGTATCAATATTGTCTCCGACCTGAACCAATACGGTGGTTTGAAGGATTATGACGATGATAACATACCCGATATGGTGGACGATTTTCCCCATGACAAGAAATGGTCTGTCGATAGCGATGGCGACGGTCTGGCGGATGCTGACCTCGACCATGAGTTCGATATCGATGGCGATGGCTGGACCGACCAGAGCAATGATCCACTGCGACCCAATAATGATCTTGATGGGATTACCAGGAAACCCGATCCGTTCAGCACCAAGACCCATGAGCGGTCCATATCGGGCTTTTCGGTGGACCTGAGCTATCCCATCCTATCCCGCAAGCTGATCAGCCTGACGGCTTATACCGAGTTCGCCAGGCTTAGCTATGCCGATACGCTGACATCTACGGTGCTGGAGGATGGCACTACCGAATCGGCGGAATCGGGCACCGGGATAATCGGTCCCGGACTGCAGGCCCAACTGTTCAAGTTCCTGTCGCTGAATTTCGAATACCGCAAGACATCGGCCCTCTATCAACCGGGCTTCTTCAACATGACCTATGACTTTGAAAGGGCGCAGTTTACCGAGCTGATTTCTTCGACCGGCGCTGACTCAATGGGCGTTACCACCAAGGACCAGGCGAGCATTAATAATGCGTACGGTATGAGCGGCTTCTATGGCGGTGCGGCGGCCAACCTGTTCAATGTAGTAACATTTGGCGCTTCATACCAGAAGCTGACACCGGCTACCGATGATACCACTGCGAAGGAAAGCAATAGCTTTATTGCCAACCTGTCGCTCAATACCGATTTTGTACCTAAGTTGTCGAAGGCGGTGGCGTACTACATCCGTACCAATGATGACAACCCCTTCGATTTCGAACACCCCAGTAATAATACCACCTGGGGCTACAGCATCGGTTATGAGATCGCCACCGGTGTGGACATGATCTATAATCTCCAGGTTTCATACCGGGGCGAGGAAGAGATCAGGTTGTTGACCGTTGAGACTGCGTTCAGATTCTAGCAACCGGGTTGCGCCGCCTGGATAATTATTGGGGGCTTGGATGCGAATATCTCTTGAATACTGCGTAGTTTGAAACTATGAACCGTATGCCGTCAGTTTGGCGGAGAAGGTGAAGTCACGCTATGGCTCCAGGATTGAGGAATTCAAGTTTAT
>DAOWIJ010000110.1 GCA_030640955.1 Fidelibacterota bacterium | reverse complement strand
CACCATTCCGTTCGGTACCACATGCCGCAACGGACTGCGCATGGCACTTTTGAGTATCACCGGAAATTTCCTGTGAGGCTCTTTCTGATACCAATAGGCCGTAGTGCTCATGTCAATGGTCTGTTCGTTGGCATGACCATGCTCAAGAGTGAACAGCAACGACTTCTTAAACGGAATAGCGTCATTGATATGGTAGCGATACGCGGCTATTCTGCCGGTGGCGTCGTCCTTTAAAAGCAAACCGTGATAGGGCGCAGCGTACTCGCCGGTCCTGAAATACCAGCCGCTGCTGAAATAATCCTCGGTTCCTGTGCCGTAGATGGATGGGAATTTCTCGCCATCCACGTAAATCATCTCATCACCTTCCAGGTAGACCATACTCTTGTTGTATGGCTGGGCACTCATATTCATGCCTACCAGGTGGCCTGTTCCCTCCGCTTCCAGGACCACATAATTTTCGTCTGAAGATGTCCGCGGGTCGCGTCGCCACTGGGCATGGAAATAGGCAACATCCTTGGCAAGTTTCTTTTCCAGCTTATGGTAGTTGATGTGGTAATAGAAGGCATATACTTCCTGCCCCGTCTCATTGACTACCTCGATACGGGCTGACTTGTTGAAAGGCATCGGGAAATAACAGACGTATCCGCCGCTGGTCATGCCAAGGTAGGGCGAGGCATAGTGGCGATATTCGAAACCGGTGCCGAAAAAATCTCCCACCGGCACTTCCACCGAAGGATTTACCTCACCATCCCAATACATCCGCAGCAATATTCTACGCAGGAAATGTGGATCGCGTGAGTCAATCGTTATCCAAATCCGAGTTATCACTCCCGGGCCCTTCACATCCATTATAGTGGCAGTCTTGCCGGTATGTATATTGATCCGATCATTGTTGGCGCCTGTCGAATCAAAGCTGGATATTTGAATCAGTTTACTTGGTTTGAGATGAGGCAGACTGGAGGGCCCAATGACCCGATCCAGGTTGGTTTGTGCATGGAGTGGTGCAAAACCCAACAGGCACAGGATGATGAGTGGTCTATATGCTTTCAATTTCGACCTCTTCAGACTTTATTACGGTATTACTTTGCATCCTTAACACACCGGAAACCTACGGTGGAACTGCGGTCAAAACCGGGTCCCGCTCTAAGCAATATCTGCCGATTATCCAGCTGTTGTGGGCCACCAGTTAAATACCACCTGCTTGAGGCGGGATGGAAATAGCTGCCCCCCCGCATAATAGTATAGTAGTGGCTGCCGTTGTCGTAGTGGTCGTTTGTAAGCTGCCATACATTGCCCACCATATCCTCCACACCAAAGGGGCTGGCTCCGTTGGGATAGGCGCTAACGGGGGTGGTATGATCGATGCCCACATTGCAGCGGGTGGAATCAAAATCGTTTCCCCAGGGCCATTTTCTTCCATCATTCCCCTGGGCCGCATATTGCCATTCTGTTTCCGTTGGAAGGCGCTTCCCCGCCCACCCGGCATAAGCCCGCGCGTCCTCCAGTGATACCCATACAACAGGATGATCGCCCTGGCCTTGAGGGTAGTTCTTTCCATTCCAATGACGCAGGAAACTGGTGTGATCTGAGGGCCGGTAACCCGTTGCTCCCAGGAATTGCTTGAACTGCTTGTTTGTCACCGGGTATTTATCCATGAAAAACCGGCGCATGGTCATCTCAACCGGCTCGGAATAGGGTGGATAAGGGACAAAGTACCAATCGGATTCTTGCGTGAAGGTGTAGGCGCCACCTTTGATTTCTACCATGTCTTTGGAAGCTTTGCCGGCTCTTTCCGTCCTGACCAGCGTGCTAACCAGCCTGGCCGTACCGTGTGGAACCGTAACGACCCGTTCATCCAGCAGCTCTCCTTTCTGAAATAGCTGCACGACAAATTTGCCTTCGTAGCGCCCAAAGATATTGCGAAGATTAAGATTCAGGGAACTCTGGCGGAAAGATTTCGACTTCCCCTGATAGGAGGGATTACCCGCCCATATGATAATCTGGTCCCCGGCTGAGGCGTCGATGTAAAGCGAATCGACCTGCTGCTGTACACGTAGAATCTCCGGCAGAAGGGCTATGGCATCGACGTTGCCCTCACGATCCGTATCAGACCAGGCCTTATCGAAGGCCCTGAGCTGTGCCGGTACGTACAGTTCCCCGTCAAGAGTATCGAGGGTAATCTCCTCATGCCACCAGATATCGACATAGTGACCTTCCAACCCTGACTCAGCTTTCATGACAGGGCCATGATAGCCTCCGGGTGTAAGGCTCAGTATGGTGTAGATGATCTTGTCGCCATCCGGCCACCGGTTGATCCAGACGCTGTCAACCAGGGAAGGTATCAGTGGGGTCCAATCATGGCTGAGAAAGGCGCTGGAATTTTCCCGCAGAATTCTGGTTGTGCGCCCGAGATAGAGATATTCCTGCTCCTTCCAATCAGGTCTGCCGGGATGGAAGATATTCATCTCCGTGCCGATCCCGTTGAACAGGGATATGGAAAAATCGCGATGCAGGCTGTTGCCCTTGAGCTCATCCACCCGGAAAATGGCGAAATCGGGCTTGATGAACTTGTTGAGATTCAGCGGAGGCGGCTTTACGATGGCGTTATGAACCCTGCCGGAAACGATGCCCTGCATATCCTTCGGCACTGCCATGCCTTCGCTATACATGACGATGCCAGGACGAATGGCGTCAGCGGCATCGCGCAGTTTCTGATCGGAGGCCCCTCGGGTATCCAGCACCACACCGTCGGCGTCAATGGCCTTTAATATACGGATCATACCTTCAATATGATCCTCTTTCCGCGTATCCACGTCCCAGGGGTTGTATGATATCAGGTATTTGGCGCCTCTGTTGTGGGCCTCCTTTACCTGGCGTCCCAGTTCAGCCAGACCGCCGGGAAGATCGCAATGCAAGTCCCACTGGTTGCGCTGGTCCAGGCCCAACCTGGGAAAGTTGGGCCACAGGGCGAAAACGTCCCAGCCGCCAAACAACCTCTCCCCTTCGTCCAGCAGATCGTTGAAATGATATTTATTCTCTTCAGTGTCGTAGAACTGGTGATCCCAGCCGGTCTGCAGCACCATAGTATACTGGCGGCGTATCCACCCAAGGTCTTCCCGTTCGTGGAGGGAATTGTCAAATTCGTCCACGTCAAAAAGGAACCGATCCTGGAACATCAGGCGGAGCCCCTCCTGCCAGGTGCCCTCGTAGGCATCTGCGTAGAAAGTATACTCCACCGTACCGCCGGGAGCCAGGGTGGTCTGCCAGCGCCCATATTTGGCCTCGGTGCTGGCCGTCCGCCGGGCAATGGCGCAAATGGAATGGTCCCTGCCCACCAGAGGATCGCCATAGCCCATTTCCCACGCGTTGTCCGGCAAGATAACACCGATGGGGCCTTTGTCCGGGAAGAATATCTTGGTACGCGCCAGCGCCCAGGGTCCGGAGGCGGTGATGTAAACATGCTTCGGCGATTGGCCGAACGGCACAACATCGGCGATTTTCACATCCTTTTCAGTCGGATTCCTGAAAGTTGCGACCGCTTTCCACCCCTTTGAAAAATCTTCCTCGATGAGAAAACTGCCAGTGACGCCGCACTTGAATCGGAACCGGGCACTGTCCGGCTCACTCCTGGTTGATGCCGAAAGGGAGCTGTATGTCTGGTCATCAATACTTACGGTGAAAAGGGGCAACACAGGTTTAAGTCGTACAGATCCCTGCTTTGCCGAAGAGTACGAACGCACGCCAAGCCCTTTCCTGGCTGTCACTTCCATCGATTCCAGCAGCTGCCCTTGTGAGGTAGCAAACCCCAACAGTAACAGCAGAAGGCACCGCAAATGAGTCCCTCCCGGAAAGGCAATGCTTTTGGCGCTCCGTGAACTTGAGTTATAGCCCAGTTGTGTTTTCATCATTCGTAACAACCTTGGTGTTTGAAGTGCAGTTGTTTCGCCCGTTACATCGACGAGCCTTATAGATAATCGCGAATCCTTATCTGCCAGACATAACATCCATCAGCATCCTGTTGATGATCCCCGCCCATATGTAGGTTTTGTGGTATCCCGCCCATTCTTCATCGGGGCTGTAGAATTCCCACAGGTTATGATCCTTTTTCAATTGGGCTATCATACCGGCTGCAACCCGCCTGACCAGTTCCCTGGCCTCAGCCTCATATCCATACTGAAGCAGTCCGTCAACGATCAGGAAATTCCACTCCACCCAGACCGGGCCGTTCCAATATCCCTTGGGGTTGTAGTAAGAGTCATCGGCCGCCAGGGACGGAACGCCATAGGGCCGCCAGAACTTTGACGGGTCGGTGAGCTTTGCCACCAGTTGTTCGGCCTGTTCCCTGCTCGCGATTCCGGCCCACAACGGCAGAAAACCGATAATTTCTTCCCGTTTCAGGGCATCAGCAGCTTCGTAAGTAAAATCGTGATCTTTCTTGTCAACATGGTAATAGAAGCCGGTTTTTTCATCCCACATGGTCGTATTGATTCTCTCGGCCAGCTGCTCTGCCATCTCATTCCAGCTGCTGCTTTCATCATCTTGCCCGAGTTCCCGGGCCATGGCGGCCAGTGCCTTCATTTCACGCACCATCATGGTGTTCAAGTCCACTGCCTCAAAATTTGAAGGCCAGGCCACTTCGTCCCAAACGGCTACCATGCCATCCCGTACCGACTCCAGAACCGCGTGAGCCCCCCACTCGAAAAAGCCGTCCTCGTCGGTGTCCCTGTTATTGGCGTAGTAATTGTAATACGCCTT
>DAOWIJ010000048.1 GCA_030640955.1 Fidelibacterota bacterium | reverse complement strand
GGCCGAGAATCTCAACGAATGTGAAATGGTCGTGTATTCATCGGCTGTGCGGGCAGACAATCCCGAGATCATGGCCGCCGGCGCCAGGAACCTGCCGGTGATCCGCCGGGCGGAAATGCTGGGTGAACTGTTGAAAGTGGCTGAAACCAGTGTTGCCGTGGCAGGCACTCACGGCAAAACTACCACATCATCCATGATCGGAACCATGCTCGCCCATGCCAGGCGGGATCCTACCATGATTATCGGTGGCATTGTCAAGAGCCTGGCTACCAATATCCGGCATGGCCGTGGCGACATTATCGTTGTGGAGGCTGATGAATTTGACCGCGGTTTCCTTTCGCTGGCCCCAACCATTGCCGTGGTTACCAATATCGATCTGGAACATCTGGACTGCTATCAGAACCTGGATGAACTGACCCAGGCGTTCACACAGTTCGCAAACGCCGTGCCCTTCTATGGCAAAGTGATCGCGTGTCTTGATGATGCCAACGTACAGGCCCTGCTGCCTCAGATAAAAAGGACCGTGACCACATTCGGGATGGCCGCACAGGCTGATATTCAGGCACGGAAACCGGTGTATCATGAGGAGCAAACCGAATTTGAACTGATCCTCCCTGAGAGCGACCCTGTCAGGGCCTCCCTTCAGGTTCCCGGCAAGCACAATATTCTTAACGCCCTGGCGAGTATTGCCACCGGTCTGGAGCTGGAAGTTCCCGTTGCTGAGATTCTGGAAGGACTGGCCGAGTATAATGGCGTTAACCGGCGCTTTGAGATAACCGAGTCGGTCAACGATGTATTATTTGTCGATGATTATGCCCATCATCCACGGGAAGTAGCGGCAGTGCTGAAAGCGGCGCGGAAAGGTTGGGAGCGCCGCATTGTGGCGGTGTTCCAGCCCCACCTGTACACGCGGACCAGGGACTTTCACGAAGATTTTGCACGGGCTTTCCTGGCCAGTGATGTACTTATCGTCACCGATATTTATCCGGCAAGGGAAAGTCCTCTGAAGGGGATAACCGGTGAATTAATCGCTGTGGATGCCATCAATTTCGGCCACAAGAACGTGCACTTCGTGCCCGATAAAAATGACCTGGGAGAGAGTACGGCAGCGCTGATCAAGCCCGGGGATATGGTGCTGACGCTGGGCGCTGGGGATATCAACCAGTACAACAGCATTATCAGGGACTCGTACCGGTGATAAGCCAGGAGCAAAAGAGTGCCATCACTGCCATTTTGGCAAGCGGCGAAGTCAAGGCCGATGAGCCGTTGGCACGCCATACTACCTATGGTATCGGCGGACCCGCGGAACTATTCGTTCGACCGGGTAATGGCAGTGAACTGGTGGCTTTGCTGCAGCACGCCGACAGTGAGAAGATACCGCTAACCATCCTGGGATCCGGCAGTAATTGCCTCGTGGCCGATTCCGGTATCCAGGGGATCGTCATCTCGCTCGCCGGTACATTGAATGATTTGACCATGGTCGGTCAGCAGGTAACCGCGGGCGCTGGTGTGATGCTGGGCCATATGGTACACGAATGTGCGGCGGCTGGATTGGGCGGTCTGGATGGCCTTACCGGCGTGCCGGGAACGTTAGGCGGGGCGCTGGTTATGAATGCCGGGGCCTATGGAGCTGAGATTTCCACCCATCTGTGCGAAGTGCGGCTGGTTGCTTTTAACGGCCGGCAGAGGACCGTACCAGCTGCCGATCTTACGTTTGGCTATCGCACTTCGGGATTCAAGGATAACGAGATAATCATAGGCGGTATTTTCAAATTTCCACGGGCCCAAAACGGGGACCTCGAAAAGCGGCGGGAAGCTTCACAAAAGCGCAAGGAATCGCAGCCCCTGAAGCAGCGCTCGGCAGGCAGCGTATTTAAGAATCCTGACGATGGCCCTGCCGCCGGCCAACTTATCGATCAGGCCGGTTTGAAGGGTACCGGATACGGCGGCGCGGAAATATCCACTCACCACGCCAATTTCTTCATCAACCAGGGGGGAGCATCGGCCGATGACGTGGCCTTCCTGATCAAGTTGGCAGCGGCCACCGTCAGGCAGCAGTTTGGAATAAGCCTGCAATTGGAATTGAAAACCCTGGGATTCCCCGAAGGGTATTGGGAGGGTATTGGTGTTGTCTAAAGTCAAAATCAGGTACGCAAAGAAAATCCTACGCCGATTCAAAGCCGGGCTGACGGCCGCTATGACCCTTGCCGCAGGCTATTTCCTGGGCACCTTCGCCATCTCCTATGCTGAGGATATTGATGTATTTCAACTGCGCAGTATCGAGGTGCGGGGTAACAGTATTCTACCCCGCTCCGAACTGGTCGACGTTATGGCAATCCCGGTCACCGGCAGCATATTTGGTGTGGACCTGGCTGAAGTACAAAGGCGTCTGGAGACAATCAATTACGTCTACGGAGTGCGTGTTGGGCGCCTCCTGCCCCACACCATCTTCGTTGATGTTGTCGAGAATGAGCCGCTGGCTTATGTGGCAGGTCCTGAATTTTACGTAGTTACGGCGGAAGGCCGGGCCCTGCCCCTGCCCCATGGGAGGCACGAACTGGAACTGCCTACTTTATCAGGTGTGCCGTCCAATATTGAGGCTCTTGACGCCGGGCATATCGAGGGCCACTCACAACTGGAGCAGGCCTGCGCCATTCTGGGCTTTCTACGATCCGGCTATCCACAGCTGTACGGAGAATTGAGTGAGATGGTTTTCGGCGGAAGTGGCGAGGTTAGCCTGTATCTGGCGGAATCCTCCACCGTCGTCCGTTTAGGGGATGAAGATATTAAAAACCGCATCGCCGCACTGGACGCGTTCCTGTTGACCGTAAGTGGTAAGCGCGGCCTGGTGGATTATGCATACATCGATCTACGTTATAACCAGCAGATTGTAGTAAGGGAGAGAGCATAGAAAGATGAGTAATTCTGATAGCCAACCGGGGCTTGTCTGTGGATTGGAAGTGGGCACTGCTAAAGTCTGTGCTGTGATTGCTCAGGTTGATGAGCACGGTGAGATGAACCTTCTGGGATTTGGCCGGGCGCCTTCCAACGGCATCCGCAAAGGCATGGTGGTATCGGTAAAGGAGACCATCGCTTCCATCGAGTCCGCCGTCCTGGAGGCTGAAAACCAGGCCGATGTCAAGATGGATGGCGTTTATGTGGCCATTTCCGGAGAACAGATCCGCAGCATGAACAATTCGGGGGTGATTACGGTTAGCCGGGGCGAGTCACACCTGCCGGCCAACCAGGAAATAGCCGAAGATGATATCAGCCGCGTACTGGATCAGGCCAAGGCCATTACCCTGCCCACCGAGCGGGAAATCCTCCACGTGCTGCCCCAGGAGTTCAAGATCGATCAACACGACGGTATCAAGGACCCGCTGGGCCATGTCGGGCACCGGCTCGAGGCCCGCGTACATCTGGTTACCATTGTTACATCGGCGGCCCAAAATATCACGCGCTGCGTGGAAGCGGCCGGTCTCTGGGTGGAAGCCCTGGTACTGGCCCCGTTGGCATCAGCCTACGCGGTACTGGATGAGACCGAAAAAGACCAGGGTGTTGTGCTCATCGATATGGGTGGCGGCACTACCGACATTATCGTCTACTACGATGGTGGTGTGCGGCACACGGCGGTGATCCCTTATGGCGGCAATCGGGTGACCAACGACATCGCCCAGATTCTGCACACTACTTTCCAGCGCGCCGAGGCCCTCAAACGTGACCACGGTTCGGCCAAATTCCCGGCCAATCAGGACGATGAAGAAATCACAATCGAGGGCATCGCTGGTCGCCCACCCCAGACCACCACCCGGAAAGGTCTGTCGTCCATCATCGAGCCGCGCCTGGAAGAGATACTGATGCTATGCCGCAACGAGGTACGCAAAAGTGAGGTAAACGACAAACTGACCTTCGGCGTGGTGCTCACCGGCGGCGGGATCATGGTCCAGGAAGTGGAAGAGAAGGCCGGTGAAGTGTTCAACAGCGATACCAAGATCGGCAAACCTGCGCATATTGCAGGTCTGGAGAATCTAATGGATTCACCGGAATATGCCACCGTGACCGGGCTGTTGCTTTACGGTCGTGAGTACCGGGAACGGTACGGTAGCCCCAGGCACACGACAGGCTTGGGTCAGTTTTTCGCCAACCTGAGTGGCGCCATAAAAGATTTCTTTAAGGAGTTGTTCTAAAGGGAGAGGAGCATATTATGTTCTTTGAGTTTGACGATTATGAACTGTTGAAAGCCAAGATCAAGGTGGTTGGCGTGGGTGGCGCCGGTGGCAACGCCCTCAACCGCATGATCGAGGATAACCTGATGGGTGTGGAATTCATCGCGGTGAATACCGATGCCCAGGACCTGGATAACAATCTGTCGGAGATCAAGCTGCAGATCGGCAAGGCCCTGACCAAGGGGCTGGGCGCCGGCGCCGCAGTGGACATCGGCAAGCAGGCCTCGGACGAGGACCACGCCATCATCGAGCAGGCCATCTCGGGCGCTGACATGGTCTTCATCACAGCCGGCATGGGCGGCGGCACAGGGACCGGCGCGGCCCCCAATATAGCCCGCATTGCCCGCAATATGGGCATCCTGACCGTGGGCATCGTGACCCGTCCCTTCGTCTTCGAAGGGGGGCACCGGGCCGTGCGCGCTGAAACCGGCATCGCCGAACTGCGTGAACACTGCGATACAACCCTGGTGATTCCCAACGAGACCCTGCTGCGGATCACCGATCCCAAGACCGGCTTTGCCGAGGCCCTCAAGCTGGCCGATTCCATTCTGCATCAGGCCACCAAGGGCATTTCGGACCTGATCAACGTGCACGGCCTGATGAACCTGGACTTTGCCGATGTAAAGACCGTCATGCTGAACATGGGCGAGGCCATCATGGGCACCGGTATCGGGCACGGTGAGGAGCGGGCCATTCTGGCGGCTCAGCAGGCCATTTCGTCACCCTTGCTGCAGAACTGCAATATCAACGGGGCCCGGGGACTGCTGGTGAACGTGACCGGCGATCCCACCATCACCCTGCACGAGGTGAACGACGCCGCCTCCATCATCAACGAGGAGGCCGGGCTCGACGCCAACGTGATCTTCGGGGCAGTGATCGATACCACCCTCACCGACGAGTTCCGGGTGACGGTGATCGCCACGGGCTTCAGCCACGAGGAACGCAATTGCGCTGAGGATACCAGGGACGCCACTGTGTCCCTGCCATCGGCGGCCAGCCGGCAGCAGTCCATGGAGGCCGTACCCGCGGTGGCCCGGCTGGTAAGACCGCTGCCGGACGGCGATCTGACTTTCGATGATGGTATGGCCACCGACGATGAAGTGCCCTATAGCGATGACCTGGAAGTGCCGGCCATATTGCGCAGCAAAGTACCTCTCCAATCTACGGGACAGCAGGCGCTGTAAGAACAACTCCACCCCAAAAGGAAGGCCCCCTCATGCGCTCGTGGCAGAGGGGGCCTTTCGATAGCTTATGTAACCGGGGCTAGATTTTCTCGCCCCTGGTCCTCATCTCGCGGATCACCGTCGCCAGTCCCTTTTTATCGATAATGCGCAGCCCCTTGGCGGACACGCGCAGTGTGACGAAGCGGTTTTCCTCGTCCAGCCAGAAGCGCTTACGGAACAGGTTGAGATCGAAGCGGCGGCGGCTCTTATTGTGGGCGTGGCTCACGTTGTTCCCGAACGTGGGTCCCCGGCCCGTTACCTGACAATACTTGCTCATGATTACCTGATTCTTTTACTCGTTAATCCGCAAAAATACAGCCGCAAATATACGCAGGCCGCAAGGCGGTTTGAAAGAGGATTGCTGATTGACGATTGTTGATTGATGATTGCGGGGCGCTTGTCATCGCGATCCCGAAACTTCAGGAGCCTGTCCTGAGCACTTCAATCGCCTGGCGGCGATTTCAGCACAGGCTCTGCCGAAGGATGGCGATCTGCCCT
>DAOWIJ010000193.1 GCA_030640955.1 Fidelibacterota bacterium | reverse complement strand
GAAGAGATAGCCAACAGCCTTTCGCACGGTATAGGGGCGGCGTTAGGTATCGCCGGACTGGTTATACTGGTTGTCTTTGCCGCCCTGCAGGGCGATCCCTGGCGCGTTGTCGGATTTGCTATTTATGGAACTACACTGGTCATCCTTTTTACGGCGTCGACCCTTTATCACGGCATCCAGCATACTGGCGCTAAAAGTATATTGCAGCGAATTGATCATGCCAGCATCTACCTGCTGATAGCGGGGACTTATACTCCGATCCTGTTGGTGAGTATGCGCGGAGCCTGGGGTTGGAGTCTGTTTGGAGTCATTTGGGGTATTGCGGCGGTGGGCACGGGCTACGAAACCTTTTCGGCGCGGAGAAGGGGTAAACTATCGGTCATTGTCTACCTGCTGATGGGCTGGTTGTGCGTAATCGCCCTGCGGCAGATGCTCGTCTCGGTTTCATCGGGTGGTCTGGCATGGCTGGCTGCCGGTGGATTACTGTATACCGCGGGGGTTATCTTCTACATCTGGCATAAGTTGCCCTATAATCATGCCATCTGGCACCTGTTCGTTCTGGGTGGCAGCGTCTGTCACTTTTTTGCCATGCTGTTTCACATACTGCCTGCAGCGTAACGCATATGGCAGTGGCAGTGGCAGTAGCAGTAGCAGTGGCAGTGGCAGTAGCAGTGGCAGTGGCAGTAGCAGTGGCAGTGGCAGAAGCAGAGGGCCGCGCTCTTGGCCCGCTGCCGTTTCCTTTGAGGCCGTCCACTTCATGAGAGCCGCCTATCAACACCGGCAAACGGATTATTCGCCGGACCGCCTTTCATTGCCTGAGCGTTGTTCAGATTGAGTTCGTCGCTCTTCTTCAGCCCGGCGTTCCTCTTCTATCTTCTTTTCCTCGGACCGGCGGTCGGCCATGTCACGGGCTTTTTGCTCTTTGCGTCTCTGGACGTCACCTCTTTTTTCTTCCATCAAAACTACTCCTTCGTTAATGGGCAAATGTACAGAAGTTCATCTGGCACTCCAATAATGATTTTTCTCCCTGTTTTATCCATACTATTCTAACACCTTGCAGCTTGAGGCTTGGGACTTGGGACTCGATGCTTGCCCTGAGCCTGCCGAAGGGCTTGATACTAGATACTCGATATTGGATATTCGATATTGGATGTTGGATGGAACCCCGCAGAAAGCGGGGCGGGGGGACACCGCCAATCCTGCTATGGCGGGGCTCGATGGTCGATATATTGTATAGGTAATGATTAATTTGTAACTTATTGCGTAGATTATAGATAGAGAGGACGAACATATTATAAGGTTCAATTGTGATCTTATAAATATTTCTGGTCTGGCCAGGTCCAAGAAGCCCAGTTCACTTCCCTTCCTATTTCATCCCTACCGGGCCTCTTCTACTCCCCTAGCGGGAACCATCCACAGAGAAAATACAACTTGAGTCTAGTATTGTAGGGCGCATCATGAGACCTAATACCAAATATAAGCAATGCGTTATGATTGGTATCATATTCTATTCAATAACAGTTTTCACAGGCTGTGACAGTCCTGTTGACAATACAGACGATGACTCAACAATACATTGGACGGTTGAAAACAGTCCCTATATCGTAGAGGATAATTTAGTCATTGAAAAGGGAACCAAGCTCATGATTGAGCCTGGGGTAACTGTGGCTTTTAAGACAGCACGTGGATTAATTATAAGAGGTGAACTATCAGCCATAGGTACAGAGAAAGACTCTATTATTTTCACTTTTTCACCAGATACCTCTTTTGTGGGTTTTAAAGAATATTGGCGAGGATTCAAGTTTGATTCTTGTGGAACCAACACCAAGTTAGAATATTGCTTTTTTAAAGGATATTTGAGTGATGAATTTGCCATCATATGCGATAATTCATCACCAACTTTTAAGCATTGTATATTTCCAAGTTTTACTCCGCATATTGAAACAGGAGGTGGAATAATTCTATGTATCCATAACTCATTTCCTAGTATTGAATACTCACGGCTTTCTATGGGTGGCTTTAAGACTGCTTGTGTTGCATGTGCTAACCCATCTGAGCTTATTAATCTCGATCAGTCGAACCCAAAGCTTATTCAAAATGATTTTTATATCAGCAATGATGGTTATGCGGTAGTTGCTGGTGGTTTTCTCGATGGGAATTACATCAATATTTGGACTGGAGGGGGGACTAGCGAAATAGATACTTCTCTTGGAAACCCTGTTGATAAAATTGGGGATGGTATTTTCTCTACTTGTTCTAGAAGCTGTATAAATGTTGACGGTGTGAAGAATCCCCTGAATGAACCAAATTTCCCGGTTGCGGGATTTTAAACATAATAAGAGGACAGCACTGTAGTCCTCCATACCCTGCCGGAATAATTAGCAGTTAATATGGCAGGTTGTTATACTGGGGCGCCTTTTCCCAGGCATTAACCAGGTCAACGATCCAGGCTGTAAGCTCCGGAAGCGCCGCCCTGACCTTGGCCCCAATTCCTTCACGGATAGTCTCCGCATCCTCCACCTCTACAGCGATGATGCGCAATTCACGGGGGAAGGGCAGGTTCAGGTGTTCTGCCACCCGGCGCAATTCGGGGATGCCGGCAAAATGCGGTGAGGGCGCAATGACACCGTTGAGACCGGCAGTGTCCAGTTCCATTACCGTGCCGGGCGCGTGGAGGCCGGTTTTGATGGCGTCAATAATGATGACCCGGTCGTACTCGAAGAAAAGGTCCAGCAGCTCCAGGCCGTGAGCCGCGGTAGCCTTGACCGCAACCTGCCGGTCCAGCAGTTGCTCAAGTTGAGCGGCGGCCTCAACGCCGACGCCATCATCGCCCAGGAGCGAGTTGCCCAGCCCCAGTACCAGAGTATCGGGCGCTATGGCTCCCTCCTGATCTCGTCAATAAGTTGGTGCTCGGGATCATAAATGCGCAGAATCAGTGGCGTCTGCCCCGGCATACTATGTGATGCGCACCCATGACAGGGGTCGTAGGCTCGAAAAGCCATTTCCACCAGGTTCAAGATGCCGTCATCCACTTTACCGTCTTTAATCATGGCCTTGGCCGCCTGATCAACGGACATGGCGATACGGGCCGCATTATTCTGGGTGGCTACGATCAGGTTGGCCCTCGTGATCACGCCCCGTTCATCGGTTTTGTAGTGATGAAACAGGGTGCCCCGGGGGGCCTCGACAATGCCGATGCCTTCGTCGGGAGTAGCGTCCGGTATGGTATGCACGTTGCTGCCGGCTATATCGGGATCGTTGGCCAGTTCCTGCAGACGCTCGGCGGCATACAATAGCTCGATCAGACGCGCCCAGTGGTTGGCCAAGGTGAAATGCACCGGCTTGCCGCCTAATACACTGAAATACTGTTCATAGGCTGATTGCGCTTCAGGGGTAGCCATGCCGTCAGCGGCGTTCAGCCGGGCCAGGGGGGCGACGCTGTAGATGCCGCTCTCCCGGCCCTCCTCAAAGCCGTTCCAGCCCACATCTTTCAAGTAACAGAACTTTACGAAGCTCCAGGGTTCCACGTGTTCGGCTATCCTGTCAGGGAATTCATTCGCGGGAAACTTCACGTATTCCTGCCCCTCGGGGTCTACAACGCGAATCTGGCCATCGTAAAAATTGACTTTATTATCCTGGTCGACCAGCCCCATGTAGAAAGTATTGGTGGTATACGCCGGCGACGTAATCAGGTTGACGTAATCCTCATTTTGCAGCACCACATCGTTGAATACCTGCAGGCAGAAGCGGCCGAACTCGACGGCATGGTCCGCGCCGGTTCGGGCCTGCTCTATTATGTCCTCATTCAACGGTTTGGAGATGCCGCCCGGCAGTCCAAAGACCGGATGGATCACTTTGCCTGCGATAGCGGTAATGAGTTCGCGCAATTCCTTACGTAGCGCGATGACCTGCTTGCCGGTCTCAATACCGACTTTATCCAGCACACCGAGGATATTCCTGGCGGCCTTGGGAGCGGTGGGGCCCACCACAAAATCGGGTCCGCCCAGGTAAAAGAAGTGCAGGGCATGGTCCTCAATAAAAAAGGCTGAGTTAACCAGTTCCCTGATCTTTTTAGCGGCCACAGGCGGATCAACATGGTACAGGGCGTCCAGCGCCTTGGAGGAGGCCATGTGGTGTGCCGTCGGGCATACGCCGCAGATGCGGGAGGTGATCTGGGGCATATCTTCGGCTGGACGCCCTTCGGTGAATTTCTCGAACCCGCGCAGCTCGGGCACCTGGAAATAAGCGTGATCCACATTCCCGGTCTCATCCAGTATAATGTCAATCTTGCCATGGCCTTCAAGGCGCGTTATGGGATCGATTACAATTCTCTGTTTCATGCTTTGGCCCCCTTATCGGAAATGGCCCGACCTTTCAGCAGGCTCATGGGCAGACTGTAACGGTAAAATGTGCCCACGGGATCGACCAGCTGTTCCAGCCGGCGGGCAATGTCATGTTCTTCCTCGCCGGTAATTGTGGAGGCCAACCCCGAGAGGGCCTTGGCTCCAAAGTCTGAGACCCGGCTGGTAGGCCCCATACAGCCGGTACAGGGCATATTCCCCTCGATACAGGCGGCGCCGCAACCACTCCTGGTGGCGGCCCCCAGACAGGGCAGGCCTTGCGCCAGCAGGCAATCTTCCTGGTTGATCTCGATTTCAAAAGGCCGTCGTATTTTATTAATGCTCAGTTCATCGGGCTTGCTCTCCTTGCGGGAACATTCGTCGCACAAGGCGATATCCGGCGCCAGTACAGTACCTTTGTCAGGAAGTTTGCCTTCCAGGATGGCGGTAACGGCCTGCACAATCAGGGCCACCGGCGGAGAGCATCCAGGCAGATAATAGTCTACATCAACGGTCTGGTCCAGAGTGCGAACCGCGCCATCGAAACTTGGCAAGCTCAGGGAATCGCCATTAACGGCAGTAGCTTCCTGGGGACGAATGTTATCAGGATTAACAACCATCTGACTGTCATAATAAACGCGGTCCAGGATATCGGTGCGAACGAATTGGTTAGCCAACCCCGGTATACCACCCATGTGGGAACAGCTGCCGAAAGCGACAATGAGTTGTGACTTGGCCCGCAGGAGCTGGGCCATTTCCTCCTGTTCCGAGGTCCTGATGGCGCCATTTATGAAGCAAACCGCCATTTCATTATCGGGCATGGCCTCCACATCGGCACGTTTGAAATCCAGCGCCACGGGCCAGAAGACGATATCCACCGCCTCCACGACAGGCAGAATATCTTCCGCCAGGTCAACTACCGCTTCCTCGCAACCGCCACAGGAGGCACACCAGTAGAAACCGATTTTAGGCTTACTCATTGTTCCACCTCCATCTGGTGTTCCATCGGCGACGCCTCCTGCAGTGCCCCTTCAAACGACCCATCAGTGCCGGGGAATAAGGTCAGCGGGCCCAGTTGGGTCAAGTCGGATACCATATTGTTGATTACCCGCTGTACCTTTTCGCCCTCCGAAGCCGAGATCCACTCCAGCCGCAGCCGTTTGCCATCGATTCCCAGGTCCTCCAGCATGCGTTGCAGCAGCATCGATCGTTTCAGTGCCTTGAAATTGCCTTCTTTATAGTGGCAATCACCGGGGTGGCAGCCGCCGATGAGCACGCCATCAGCCCCCTGATTGAACGCTTTCAGGATGAACTGGGGGTCGATACGACCGGAACACATCAGGCGCACCACTCGCACATTGGGCGCGTAGGTCTTGCGCGAAGTTCCCGCCAGGTCGGCCGCGGTGTAAGTGCACCAATTGCAGAAAAAAGCTACAATCCGTGGTGAGAAGCCATCGGCTTCAGAATCGGTTGTGCCGCTATACATAGCTTAATACCCCCTCAATCTCGGCGAATATCTGTTCATCGGAGAAGAGCTGCTGCCGGGCTGATCCGGAGGGGCAGGCGGCCACGCAGGTGCCGCACCCCTTACACAAGGCCTCGTTAATCAGCGCTTTACCGCCCGCTGCGTCGAGGCTGATAGCGGTATAAGGGCATAATGGAATACACGTCTTACAGCCGGAGCAGTCTTCTTCAGTGATATAGGCAATATTAGGCTCAAGTTCGACGAACCCGTGGTCCATAAGCGCCAGGGCCTCGCTGGCCGCCGCCCCGGCCTGGGCGACGCTGTCAGGGATATCTTTGGGGGCCTGGCAGGCGCCCGCCAGGAACACACCGTCGGTGAACGTGGAAACCGGCGCCAGCTTGGGATGCCGCTCCAGGAACCAGCCGTCGTTGCTGCAACTGATATTGAACAGGCGGCGAACGTCTTCGGAGTCCGATTGCGGCTCCATGCCCACAGCCAGCACAACCATATCCACCGGTATTCTCCGTACTACCCCAATGAGGGTATCCTCGGCCCTGATTACGAGCTTCCCTGCCTCGTCGTCAGTCATGGCCCAGTCGGTTACATCGGCCACACGCCCACGGATGAAGTGGTTGCCCTCTTCCAGCAGGCGGTCGTAGAACTCCTCGTAGCCTTTTCCGGCGGAGCGCATGTCGATATAGAAATTGTAGACCTCCGCCCCCGTGCGCTCCTTGATCAGGTGGGCCAGTTTCAATGAATACATGCAGCATACCTTGGAGCAGTAGGCATTGGTATTGTGGTCCCGGCTGCCAACGCAGTGAATGATCCCGACTGCCCCCGGTGTTCCGCCATCACGCAGGACCAGTTCGCCGCTGGTCGGACCGGAGGCATTCACCAGCCGCTCCACCTCGAGACTGGTATACACATTCGGGTACTTTCCATACCCGTACTGCGGTATGCGCTCAGGCTCAAACGTTTTGAAGCCGGTTGCCAGCACTATGGTGCCCACATTCAGATCAAGCACTTCATCCTGCATGGTATAATCGATGGCCTTCGGCTCACAGACTTCGGAACACAGATGGCAATCGCTGCAGATAGCGCAATTCAGACAGCGGCAGGCCTCCTCCACGGCCTGTTCTTCGGTGTAGCCGGTATGGATTTCATCGAAGCTATGCCTTCGAGCCAGCCCAATCTCCGGCATCGGTACGCGGCGTTTCACCGGTTCACCGGTAACGTCAATTTCAAAGGTGGCTTCAAAGGGTCCTTCGAGTTGTCGATCGGCGCGCAGATCCAGTCCGTTCAGATAGCGATGGATGGAAATAGCGGCCTTCCGGCCGGCGCCCATGGCTTGAACCACTACGTCGGGTCCGGTTACACAATCGCCACCGGCAAAAACCCCGGGCAAATCGGTCTCCAGAGTCAGGGAATCCGCCTCCAATGTTCCCCAGCGGCTCAAAGCCAAACCAAGGTTCTTACCGAGGGCTTCCACGTTGGGAACCTGGCCGATAGTGGTGATTACAGCATCACACTGGATGTCGAACTCACTGCCTTCGATGGGTAGGGGCCGGGGGCGTCCT
>DAOWIJ010000186.1 GCA_030640955.1 Fidelibacterota bacterium | reverse complement strand
GAAGATGAACTGATCAGGGAATTCCTGGGCCGTCCCGATGATATTATTGAGTGCCCCACTGAACCCCAGCGCCAGCTGTTCGGGCCGATGCGCAGGCGTGTGCCTCGCATGATCGATCTGAAAAATCCACTGGTCCTGGGTCCGGTCCAGAATCAGGAGCACTACATGAACGGGGTAGCCGCCCGGCGCAACAATTTCAGTGAGCAGATACTGGGCTTCCTGGAAGACGCTTACCGGGAATTTGCCCAGTTGACCGGTCGTGACTATGGCCTCATAAGCAAGTACAATTGTGAAAATGCCGATACGATCATAGTGGCCCTGGGTTCGTCTGCCGAAAATATTGAAGCGGCCTCCGATTACCTTGCTCGCACTCGTGGGGAAAAGGTAGGCGTGATCCATGTAAATGTCATGCGGCCATTCCCCGAAAAGGCCATAATAGAAGCCCTCCGTGGCAGGAAGAACGTTATCGTACTGGAGCGCTCGGATGAACAATTATCGGGCAATGGCCCCCTGGCCCGGGATATACGCACGGCCCTTTCCAGGGCGGTTGAGAATTCCCGCGGTTCTGCCCACGGCGAACTGCCAACTCTTGAGGCTGATGATGTGCCGCATATCTTTAACGGCGTCTATGGGCTGGGATCCCGTGATTTCCGGCCTGAAGGAATAATTGGGGCCTACGATTTTGCCACCGGCCGGATCAGCCGCAAAGATGGTAAATCTTGTAAAGACGGAACGAGTTTTTTCTACGTGGGGATTGACCACCCCTACGCGGTGATTTCCGAGGAAACGCCATCATTACTCCCGGACAATGCGATCGCGGTCCGCTTTCATTCCATTGGTGGCTGGGGCATGATCACTACGGGCAAGAACCTGGGTGAGATACTGGGCGCCATGGGTGATTATATCATCCAGCGCGGCGACGGCAACGGCTCTGTCGGCTCACCGAAGGAACTGCATATCAGCGCGAATCCCAAGTATGGTTCCGAGAAGAAAGGTGCGCCAACTTCCTATTTCCTGTCCATTGCTCCCGAAAAGATCAGGGTGAACTGCGACCTGAAGCACGTTGATGTAGTCCTGTCCGCCGATCCCAAGATATTCACTCACTCCAACCCACTGGATGGGCTGAATCCCGGCGGCGCTTTTGTCTGGGAATGGGACGATCCCGATTTGGACAAAGCGTGGCAGTCCATTCCGGTATGGGCACGGCAACAGATCGTAGATAATAAATACAAGGTCTACCTGTTACCCGGCTTTAACATTGCCAAGAACGCCACTGATCGCGAGGAACTCCAACTGCGTATGCAGGGCAACGCCTTTTTAGGGGCCTTCTTTCACGTCTCCACTTTCCTGGAGGATAACGATATTCCCGAGGTAGAATTCCACCGGATAGTCAATGATCAATACGTGAAGAAGTTTAGCCGTTTCGGCGAGGATGTGGTATCATCCAACATGCAGGTGATGGGGGATGGCTTTAACCGGGTAACCGAATTACCTCATGGCGCCATCGATGCGATTGATCAGTCCAGTATGCGCGGGCCTTCAGTGGTTCCACTGGAAAGAGGGCGGCAGTACAGCGCCAACGGCCAGAAAGCCCCGGTCTTTTCGGCACAGCTGTTTGACAGCGAGTTTCGTGCCGGTCTGGGCTACCATCAGCCGTCCTCACCCCTGGCCTCCGTTGGGATGGTGGCTGCCGCCACTGGCGCCCAGGCAAGCAAGTATGGCGCCCGCCGCCAGGTACCGCAATATATCGTCGAAAACTGCACCCAGTGCATGGAGTGCATCACAGCCTGTCCGGATACGGCATTACCCAACACAGCCCAGGATATATCTACTGTGCTGTCGGCGGCGTTCAAATCGTATGTTGAGGATCGGGCGGCAAGAGAAATCCTGCTGGACGATCTGGAAAACATTGAGTCCAAGGTAAGGGCCCGTATGAATGGCCACCTTGAAAAGAAAGAGGAGGATATACCCTTCTCGAAGATAGTAATTGATCTGTTGGAAGAAATGGGGCAGGCCGATCAAGCGTTGAACCACGGCAGTCTGGATGTGCTCAAAAGCATGCTCCCCAAACTGCCGTTTTCCTATGCCAAGACCAATGCAATTTTCAAAGTACGGGAAAAGAAAGAACCGGGTTCAGGGGGTCTGTTTGGCATTTTTGTGAACGATCTGTGCAAAGGCTGCGGCGAATGCGTCACCCAATGTGGGGACCATAATGCGCTGCGTATGGTGGATGAAACGGAACTGATCAACGGTGACCATACTTCCGCCATCCATTTCCTTGATACCCTGCCCGATACACACAGCAAGTACCTTGGCAAATACAACTATGCGAATCCCGAAGAGAGCGTTGCCGCTGCCCTGCAGAATCACCTCATGGTTCGCAGCCATTATGACGCATTGGTCTCCGGTGACGGGGGTTGCGCCGGTTGCGGCGAAAAATCGGTATTGCGCGGTATAGCCACCGTTACCGAGGCGCTTATGCGGCCCCGGTTCCATGCCAAGGCAAATAGATTGGAAGAGAAGATCGCCTTGCTGGATAAGGAAGGAGCGCAATTAATCGCCCGGTTGAAGGACGACAATCTGGACAGCTACCAGGTCTTCCGTCGTACCGTGGCGCATACAATAATGGGCATGGGCAGAAATCAGGCCGATCAGGTCGATCAGGCCGTTGAAGGGCGCGGTTTGACGGATAAGGAGTTGGTCGAGGCCTTAAAGGCAGTCATGCAGCAGGATGCCCATAACCATCGTGACCTGCAAGCCATTGATGGGCGTATTGCCAATGGCATGTCGGTCATGGCCATGTCGGCCAATACCGGCTGTAATACGGTTTACGGTTCAACACCGCCCAACAATCCACATATCTATCCCTGGATGAACTCGCTTTTCCAGGATGGCGCCACTGTCGGCTGGATCATGGGTGAGAGCTTCATAATCGATCACGCGCGCAGCTCGGTTATTCCTGAAAGACTGGTAGATACCCTGTTGAATTCAGGCGCCTTGACCGATGCGGATTATTTTGACTTTACCCATTTTACCGACACTTTAATGACCGATCAGGAGGTTGCTGAGCTGCCTAAAGTATGGGCCGTGGGAGGTGATGGCGGCCTGGGGGATATCGGCTTCCAGAACGTCTCCAAGACGGTACTTCAGAATCGGCCCAATGTTCATATCTTGATGCTGGATACGCAGGTATACTCCAATACGGGTGGGCAGAATTCCGATTCATCGGTCATGCCCGGCGGATTTGACATGAACCAGTTCGGCGCCGCTACCCAGGGCAAGCTGACCGAGCGAAAAAGTGTTTCAGAGGCTTTGACTGTCGGACATGGCTCACCGTATATAGCCCAGGTGTCCATGGCGAACAGCGCAAATTTGTACAAGGCGGTCATCGAAGGGCTTGAATATCGTGGCACGGCATTTATCCAGGCCTATACGCCGTGTCAACCCGAGCACGGGGTGCCCGATTTTGCCTCCACGGAACAGGCCCAGCTGGCCCGAGACAGCCGCGGCATGCCGGAATTCACTTCCAATCCCGGGTTGGGCGAACTGCAATCCGAACAGCTGAGATTGAAGGGCAATCCCAGTGTTAAGCTGGACTGGTTCCAGAAGACTATCTTCAAAACCAGGGACAAATACTCTTTCACCGTTGCCCACTGGGCCTTGACTGAGGCCCGCTTCAGGCGGCATCATAAAAAGATCAAGGCTGACCAATTGGACGGTATGATAGCGCTGGACGACATGCTGCTAAGGCTGACCCAACAGGATGTTGTTAACCGGCGGTATCGGGATCCGAAGCAGCGCGCCTTCGTCCCTGACTGGCAGGTTTACCTGATAGATTACGGTCCCGATGGCACAGCTTCCTATCACGCACTATCACGCCAGATGGTGCTTTTCTGCGTGGAACGCAGGAAAGCCTGGCGGGCGCTCCAGAGCCGGGCCGGCATTGCAAATAGTGATTACGCTGCTCAAATCGCCCTGCTGAAGAAATATGATGATGGCGAAATTGACCACGAAAAGTTTGCCGGTAAGACCAGCTCTTTGCTTGACAATACTGAGGATTAGGCCAGGTAACGGCAGCGGATTGCTGTCTTGGCCCTAAAGCCGGGAGCGTCTATCTTGCTGCCGTTTTTGAAGGATGGTTCGGACGATGCGGAAAATGATCGCTGCCACCACTATACCTACTGCATAGTAGATGGCAACTTGTCTGCTGATCAGGGCTTCATCCATCCTCAAGAATAAGCATTAGGGGCGCTAAAAGCAAGATATGGATATGAAAAGCCCTTCATTTACCCTGAAACGGATTGAGGTGAAAATGAAACTGCTGACTATCTTCATCATCTGCCTGCCCGTCCTGGGGAGCTCACAAACCAAGTTAGGGCCTTTTACCTTTTTAGATGACAGCAAGGCCAGGGCCTATACCGCCGGAGTGTCG
Source organism: Fidelibacterota bacterium (assembly GCA_030640955.1). Lineage (GTDB taxonomy): Bacteria > Fidelibacterota > Marinisomatia > SCGC-AAA003-L08 > TS1B11 > DAOWIJ01. The sequence goes on along the minus strand of DAOWIJ010000186.1, from coordinate 16,627 downwards.
CTCGGTGGCGGTGGCGCCGTCAGTTATGGTGGGGCCGTTGAACTGAAGGCGCCCAGGCTGCTTCAGATATTTAATTTCATTCCAGGCTACGCCTTTCAGGTGAGCGCTGTAAAAACCGATGGTGTCTTCATACAAGGCGCGTTCCTGTCACGGGCCAGATACACGCCCAAAAGGAAAATCATCGGCAAACTGGGCATCGGCCTGGGAGCCAACCTGACCAGTAAATTCCGCTTTAACGCCGGTCTCCTGGTGGGGGTGGACTACCTGGTTACCAATAAGTATGTATTATCGGCAGCGTTTGTGGGTGATGGATTACTCTTTAGCGCGGGCCTGCACAAGGGTTTCGGCTGGTGAGCGACGCATAAATAATATTAGATTTTCGGTTTATGAAAACCATCATTGAGCCGTTCAAGATCAAGTCGGTTGAGCCCATCCGCATGACCGACCGCCCCGAGCGCGAAAGGCTTCTGGCCGAAGCTCACCATAACCCCTTTTTCCTTGCCGCCGATGATGTGCTCATCGACCTGTTGACCGACAGCGGTACCGGCGCCATGAGCAGTGAACAGTGGGCCGGCATTATGCGGGGGGACGAGTCATACGCCGGGAGCCGCAGCTGGGTCCGGTTTGAAACGGCGGTGAAGCAGATCATGGGCTTTGAGCACGTGATACCCACCCACCAGGGCCGGGCAGCCGAAAGGATCCTCTTCTCGACCCTCTGCAAAACGGGCGATATAGTCCCCAACAACACCCATTTCGATACCACCCGGGCAAATATCGAATTCCAGGGCGCCACAGCGCTGGACCTGGTGATCCCGGAAGGCAAGCTGCCGGAAGTGGTGCATCCTTTCAAGGGTAACATGGATGTGCAGGCCCTGGCAGCCGTCATCACCCAATACGGACCGGAAAAAATTCCCTTGATAATGCTTACCGTAACCAATAATTCCGGCGGTGGTCAGCCGGTCTCCATGGAAAACATCAAGGAAGTGGCTCGTATCGCCCATAAACACGGGCTACCTTTCTATCTGGATGCCTGCCGCTTTGCGGAGAACGCCTATTTCATCAAATTGCGTGAGCAGGGCTATGGAGACAAGTCAGCCGGCGAAATTGCCGGTGAGATGTTCTCCTACGCCGATGGCTGTACCATGAGCGCCAAGAAGGATGGTCTGGCTAATATCGGTGGCTTTTTATGCACCAACGACGGGCAGCTGGCCCAGCAGGAGAAGGACTTGCTCATCCTGACCGAGGGCTTTCCTACCTATGGCGGACTGGCGGGTCGCGACCTGGATGCTATTGCGGTGGGTCTGGAAGAGGTACTGCACGAGGACTACCTGGAATACCGCCTGGCCTCCACAAGGTACCTGGGTGAGCATATTGCCGAAGCAGGAGTACCTATCGTCCAACCGCCCGGTGGACACGCCATCTATATCGATGCCAAGGCCATGCTGCCGCATATACCGCCTATAGAATTTCCCGGCCAGGCCCTGGTTTGTGAGCTGTATCTTGAGGCGGGCATCCGGGCAGTGGAGATCGGGTCGGTCATGTTCGGCAGGGTGGACCCGGACACGGAGGAGGAAACCCCGGCAGACATGGAGCTGGTGCGTCTGGCCCTACCGCGACGGGTGTATACCCAGAGCCACGTGGACTACGCGGTGGAGGCGATCATTAATGTCTTTGAGCGCCGCAACGAGATCAAAGGTCTGCGCATGACCTACCAGGCAGAATACCTGCGGCACTTCACGGCGAAATTTGAGGTTGTGGTTTAATCTTGAGTCGGATGATGAACGACTTAGCAGAGATTATTTAAATAAGATGCCAAATTTAAGTATTTCTGTGCCTAGCAGCAATTTGCCCCCAGGCTCTCCGATTGAGTTTATCTCTTCAGCGTCTGAAGTACCTGTAAAATATCGGCCGGCAAAAATGCTGGTACCCCAGAAGAATCGCTTCTTGGAAATATACCGGAATCCGATTCCGAAGCTCAAACCTAGCTTATGAAATTTAATATCGTGATCTTCGAATGAATCAAAGTACCACCAATTTTCGTTATAACGATAATGCGCATATTTATAGTGTAAGCCACCGCTAAAATAAAATCCCCCTACTTTCTCACCAATAAAATGGCGGTAATGACAGGCGAAGTGATATTCTTGGTATTTGCTATCTTCATCATCGCCACGATAAACGATTATTGGGAAAGCAATTTCAATATTGCGATTTGAATAAAACGATGAAAACCCTCCACTAAAGAACAGATCATCCATGGCGCTGTATAATAATAATCCTGCAGGGTTGAATTCGATGCCCCTTGAGAGCTGAGAATCAGAGGAAGAATCCTGGACCGTCCTTGCAGCAAGAATATCATTGTCCAGTTGCAGAAACAGAGCAAATACTAAGACAACACAGCTGCGCTGAGCCATTACCACTCCTTGATTTATACACAACAACAATAGAAGTTAATAGTTTACTAAAAGAATTCAATGTCCAATATTGAATCAATCAAATACTATACTTGCCTATTTCACACACATATGATTGATCCAGGCAACCTAAAATCTCCAAAAGGTCTACTGCTTTCGCCCAACACTTCGGGCTAATTTTATATAGCACCTTGGCTCTATATTTCTAATGAAGCGGAGATTAATATATTGATATATCCCAAACTGTTTATACCGGGACCGACTCATGTGGACGACGTTACCCTGCAAGCCATGGCCCAGCCGCAGGTGGGGCACCGTACCGCCGAATATTCCGAGCTGCAATCCGCGGTAGTATCCGGGCTGCAGAAATTGCTGGTCACTGAGGGAAGGGTATTTCTTTTCTCGAACCCGGCCACCGGTGTATGGGAAGCAGCTGTGCGTAATACGGTCAAGAAAGGCGCCGTGAACATGGTCAACGGCGCATTTTCAGCCAAGTGGCACACCGTCACCAGGGCCTGTGGACTGCCCTGCGAGGCCGTCAATGTGGAGTGGGGGTCGGCAATCAAACCTGACGACGTCGACCGGGCCCTGGCTAGCGGCAGGTATGATGTCGTCACCCTGGTACACAATGAGACCTCTACGGGTGTTCTCAGTCCTGTCAGAAAGATAGCCGCAATGGTCAGGCAAAAGTACCCGGACGTACTTCTTCATGTAGATGCGGTCAGTTCCATGGCCGGCGTAGAAATCAGGTTCGACGAGTGGGGCCTGGATACCTGTTTCGCGTCGGTCCAGAAGGCCTGGGGCTTGCCCGCCGGCTTCACGGTATGCGCTGTGTCGGAGCGCTGCATGGAGCGGTCTGCCGCCATGGAAAACAAGGGCTATTATTTTGATTTCATGGTCATGGATAAATTCCATCAGAAAATGCAGACCCCGGCTACGCCGTCGATTGCCCACCTGCATGGTCTGGCGAAAGTACTGAGGGATATCGATTCGGAAACACCGGCGGGGCGCAATCAACGCCATATGCAGCTGGCAAAAACAGCCCGCGCCTGGGCGCTGAAACATGGGCAGCAGCTTTTTCCGGAAAAAGGCTACGAATCGGTTACCATGACAACGATTCGCAACGTACGCGACTGGCCGGTTCAGGATATCTACGACGTCCTTGAGACCCGTGGCTACCGCATGGACCGGGGCTACGGCCAAATACGGGGGGAGACTTTCAGGATAGCACACATGGGGAACGTAATGCCGGACGATCTGGAGGAGTACCTGTCGCAGTTCGATGCGGTTCTGAAGAAACTTGGAGTGTTGCAATGAAGAAAGTGCTGATAACCGATCCCGTGGCTCCCAAGGGTCTTGAGCTGTTGGCAAACCGGGGCCTTGAGGTAGTTGACCTGGCCGGAGCGCCGGTTGAGGAAGTATTGGAGGCGGTAGGTACGGTTCATGGTTGGATCGTAAGGAGCGGGACCCGGGTCGACGCGGAAATGCTCAATCGCGCCGACCAGCTTCAGGTAGTGGGCCGGGCCGGGGTCGGCATTGACAACATCGACCTTGAAGCCGCCACACTCCGCGGCGTTGTAGTGATGAACACGCCTGACAGCAACACTATTTCTGCCGCAGAACATACGATGGCGCTGATCATGGCGCTGGCCCGCAATGTTCACCTGGGGCACGGTTCCCTTTCGCAGGGGCGCTGGGACCGGAAGATGTTCCAGGGAACAGAGCTGAACGGGAAAGTGTTGGGGATTGTAGGATTGGGACGCATCGGCAGACGGGTTATGGATTACGCCCGGGCCCTGGACATGAAAGTGTTGGGCTATGATCCTTATGCTCCCGGCGATCTCCTCGATTCGGATGAGCTGGAGATAGTTGACCTGGAGGAGCTGCTGAAACGGTCTGATTTTGTGACTTTGCACGTGCCCAGGAACGAAGAAACGGCCAATCTGATCAATGCCTCCCGGCTGAAGCTGATGAAAAGCAGCGCGCGGATAATCAACGTGGCCAGAGGGGGTATTGTAAATGAAAAGGACCTGGCCGCTGCCCTGAACAAGGGTACGATTGCGGGGGCGGCTATCGATGTATTCTCCAAAGAGCCACCTCCAGATGATCACCCGCTACTAGGCGCCAAAAATATACTGCTGACGCCCCACCTGGGAGCCTCCACCAGGGAGGCGCAGGAGGGAGTATCAACGGCCATCTGTGAACAGGTGGCGGCTCATCTCACTGACGGGAGTATGCGGGGCGCCCTGAACGTGCCCATCGCGGATCCGGCGATGATCAAGAAGCTGGAGCCATATCTGGACTTGACCATGAACATGGGCCGTATGTTGTGCCAGTTAACCACAGGCAGTATCAGTGCCGTTGGCGTAACCTGCTCGGGAACGTTAACGGAGTCGTATCCCATATCACTGGCGGCCCTCAGTGGACTGTTGTCAGGCATCCTTGATACAAGGCTGAATTTTATCAACGTATCTGCCATTGCCGACGAACGGGGAATTGCAGTAACTAATTCGTATGATTCAGGGGAGACCGGATACGCCAATCTGGTGCGCATAGAGGTGCACACTACCGAAGGTGAAATTGCTATGGCAGGATCGGTATTTGGCCATGAGCACCCCAGGGTGGTGGAAATCGATGGCTATCATCTGGAACTGAATCCCGAAGGCGTCATGTTGTTCATTACCAACCGCGACGTACCCGGTGTACTGGGACAGATTGGCACTAGTCTGGGGGCCAGCGGCATTAACATCGGTGAGTGCCTGCTGAGTCGCGAACGAAGTATTGATAATGCCTATCTGGTGATCAAGGTGGATGAGAAACCCGCGAGACGCGATCTGGATGCCCTATTACAGCTGAAGGGCATACTCTCGGTAAGAAAGGTTTGTTTGTGACCGCACTGCTGGAGCCGCAGATGCTTGAGAAATGGGAACCGGTGATCGGGCTTGAAGTGCGGAGAAACTCACCCCCGCCACCGTTGGTGGAGCCCCCTCTCGTGCGAAGAGAGGGGGAAACTCGCGGTTTCTCGGGGTGGAAGGTGCACCAGTGAGCGGAGGTATCGATATGGCGATCCTTGAGCGCTGGGAACCGGTGATCGGGCTTGAAGTACATGCCCAGCTGGCGACTAACACGAAGATGTTCTGCCGCTGTAAACGTGAATATGGCGCCAGCCCCAATGTGCATACGTGTCCCGTTTGCCTGGGGTATCCCGGCGCCTTACCGGTGCTCAATCAGCAGGCTGTTGAATTTGCGATGATTATGGGTTTGGCCGTCGATTGTACGGTGCGCGGCCTCTCCCGGTTCGCCCGGAAGAACTACTTTTACCCCGATCTGCCCAAAGGTTATCAGATCTCTCAATATGATGAACCCATCTGCGAGCACGGCAAACTTACATTTCTGCTTGATGACGGCGCCTCAAAGACAGTGGGTATCACCCGCATTCACATGGAAGAGGACGCAGGCAAGAACATTCACGGCGACGGGAACGAAAGCTATGTGGACTATAACCGCTGCGGGACACCCCTGATTGAAATTGTCAGCGAACCCGATATTCGTTCTCCGGAAGAAGCCCACAAATATCTGGAACGGCTCAAACAGACCCTGGAGTACACCGGGGTGAGCGATGCGGATATGGAAAAGGGTAATCTGCGCTGTGATGCAAATATATCAATACGCCCCAGAGGCGCGGCAAAATTGGGCACGCGAACCGAAATGAAAAATCTGAACTCGTTCCGCGGTGTGGAACGGGGGCTGATGTATGAGATCAGGCGGCAGATAAAATTGCTGGAGAATGGCGCCGAGGTAGAGCAGTGCACACTAAGCTGGGATGACCATGCCGGCGAAACGCGTTTGATGCGCAGCAAGGAAGAAGCCCACGATTATCGCTACTTCCCCGAGCCTGACCTGGTCCCTCTGATCATACCCGACAGCCAGGTGCAGGCAATAGAGGCCGCATTACCGGAACTGCCTTCGGCTATTGAAGAGCGCTTCAGCAAGCAATACGGTTTGAATCCTGATGATATCCGGATTCTGACGCGCACGCGGGAACTGGCAGGCTATTGTGAACAGGTTATCGGCGCCGGCGCAAATCCGGCTGACGCCGCTCAATGGCTGCAGGGCGAAGTGATGCGCGTACTTAACGAGGAACGGGAGAATATTACCGAATTCACCATGGAACCGGAACAATTAGCCGGATTAATCGATCTGGTCGCCACGGGGAGCATAAACCGGAACACGGCTAAAACCGTTTTCGACAGGATGCTGGAAGAAGGCCTGTCTGCCCTGGAAATTGTAACTCGCGATGACCTCGGCCAGGTTTCGGATGCTGAGTCTATTGAGCAAGCGGTACGCATGGTATTGGAAAACAATCCCGTGGAGTTGGAGCGCTACCTTCGGGGTGAATCAAAATTATTCGGGTTTTTTATGGGTCGAGTCATGGCAGGTACCAGAGGTAAAGGTGATCCCCAAACCGTCAAATCCGCACTGCAACGTATATTGGCGGAGATGCATCCTGGTGCGTAGATATCCAGAACTGAGCATAAGTAATTGCCTTCGATTGCCGATACTGGAAGTAAACCGGGCAATCCGCCGGAACCGGGCACAGTCTATGGCCTGGTATTTGCTATTTGGCGGGGTGTTACATAATGGCCCGGGGACTGGCCCGATCGTGCTTGGGTTAGCGGAATAAAATAGGTACATTTTGACCTATCCTGGAGGGCCTGAAGAATGAGTTCATTTATGGATAATCTTGCTGATAGTCTGCGCGAATGGACAAATACCGCCACTCAAAAGGCCGGTGAGTTCACCAAGGTTGCTGCTTCCAAGGCGGAAGTGTTAAGCAAAATTGGTCGCCTGAAAATGGATGTGTTCCAATTGCAGCGTGAGCAAAACCGCGAGTTCGCCGCCCTGGGGCGAGCAGCCCGCAGCGCTCTGGATGCCGGCAACGAAGCTGGCCTGGTCGGCCAGCCTGAAGTTGCCGCAATACGTAAGCGCATCACGGAGCTTGACAAGGCGATAGAGAAGAAAAACGAAGAAATCAAACTGGCCTACGGCACCGAAGGAGCCAGGGACGAGAAAAAAAAGCAAAAAGTGGAACCTGAAAAGCCAACTCGCAAGCACACTGCGGGGGGAGGAAAAAAATCCGCCGGCAAGAAGGCAACGGCCAAGAAAAAAGCAACTGCTGAGAAGAACAAATAATACGCTTCATCGTCTGTTGTCTGTTGGAAAGATGGGATCAATAGACCAATATCGACAGACCTTGAGAGCGACCCCTTATTGGGGTTATTGGTACTAAATAATATCAAGCATAATGTACGGAATGAGACATAAATCACAATATGCGAGACCGGACACAGCCTGTGGTAGGTTTTTATTGCGCTAATGCTATATTTTTGGCTAAAATAGTAGCGGGATAATGCAATCAGGTATAGCCAGATTAAGGAAAGCTTTATCATCGATAGCCAGCGATGACCTCAAGATTGTTGTCCTGCGTGAGGGCAAAGCCAGTCTGCGCCAATATGAGGTTCGTGGGAAAATCCTGGCAATAGTACTGCTGATTACACTGGTGGCGCTGCCGGTAACCTATTATATTGGAGCGCACCTGCTGTTAGAGACGGCACACTCCCATCGTGTCGCCAGGCTACGCAGTGACAATGCCCGCATGAAAACCATGGTCTATAACTTTGAGAATCGCATTAAGTCGCTGGAGCAGCAGATCGTGTCACTTTCGGCAATGGATGAGGACTTACGGGCCCATGCTGAATTACCAGGAATTCCCAACGAGATTCGCCGGGTTGGCATTGGTGGTGGCATCCTTGATCCGAGTGCGGATATTGATTACTTGCTGCCAGGCTCGGATGTATCACTGGCAGCACTATCCGGCAAACTGGATGCCCTGACACGTGGCTTGAAACTGGAGCAGATCAGCTACGAAGAGATTCGCGACGAGTTGAAAAACGATCTGTCCCGCCTGCTTAGAACTCCATCGGTCAGGCCGCTCACCGGTGGCGAGACAAACGGCCGCGCCGCCCGTTTTGGACCTCGTCGTCATCCCATTACCAACGCCATTGATTTTCATAACGGGATGGATATCTCCGTGGATTCGGGAACTCCCGTAATATCCACTGCCGATGGTAAAGTGGTTGCCACACGCTATGATCCCAACCTGGGACTATATGTAAAAATTGACCACGGCAATGGCTATGAAACGCTCTACGGCCATCTGAGGAGAATCTCCATAGAGCAGGGGCAAGTAGTGAAGCGGGGAGATGTTGTGGGTTTATCGGGCAATACCGGAAGATCTACAGCCCCTCACTTGCACTATGAAGTGCGGCACTATAGGCAGCCCCAGAATCCTGTTAACTTCTTTTAAATTCAGCTAAGCTAAATAATTCGGTCGGGATGTGGAACTGTGCAGGTTCCGGTGGTCTCGTGCGTAAATTTCATATAATATAGACTGGTACTGATGCAATATTTTATCGAAACATACGGCTGCCAGATGAATGTCGCTGATTCAGAACTGGTAGCAGGCCTGCTGAATGGGGCTGGTCATCAACCGACGGCCAGGATCGATGAAGCCGGAATTATCCTGCTGAATACTTGTTCAGTTCGAGAGAAAGCTGAAGAAACGGTGCTCAACCGGCTGAGTCAACTGGCGGCCCTGAAGAAGCGCGATCCGGGTACCCTCATCGGTGTATTAGGTTGTACGGCTAAGAATCTCGCTGAAAGCCTGCTGGAATCAATGCCCTTCGTTGATCTGGTCCTGGGTCCGGATAGCTACCGGCGATTGCCGCAGATCATTAACGAACGCCAGACCAGCAATGTTCATCCGGTGGATACCAAGCTCTCGCGGATTGAACTCTATGAGGACCTGTACCCCTCACGTGCCGCAAGCGTAAACGCGTGGATTTCCATCATGCGCGGCTGTAATAAGTTCTGTACGTTTTGTGTTGTGCCGTTCACCCGGGGCCGGGAGCGCTCCCGGGCGCTGGCCGGCATCGTTGAAGAAGCCAGGAGTGCCGTTGGACAGGGATTTCAGGAGATCACACTGCTCGGGCAGAACGTGAACTCCTACCGTTCCGGGACAGACGGCTTTGCCCAGCTGCTGGCAGCGGTTGCGGCGGTCCCGGGTGTGCGCAGACTGCGTTTTATATCACCCCATCCATCTGATATGGGGGAGGATGTACTGGCGGTCATGGCTGCCCATTATAATATCTGCAAATCGATTCACCTGCCGTTGCAGGCCGGTGCGGATCGCGTACTGCGCCGCATGAACCGGACCTATACTAAACAGGAATACCTGCAGTTGGCCGCCCGGATCAGGGAGGTCCTGCCAGGGTGCACATTGAGCACGGACATCATCGTCGGTTTCCCTGGTGAAACTGAAGCAGAATTTGGCGAAACGCTGGAGGTGATGCGGCAGGTTCAATTTGATAGCGCCTTTACTTTCAAGTATTCACCGCGCCCCGGTACCAAGGCAACAGAATACCACGATCCGGTAAATGATGCCGTTAAACAGGCACGGCTGGACCGCCTGATTACGCTGCAGAAGCCCATCTCGTTGCGGCGCAATCAACAGCTCATCGGCAGTACTGTCGAGGTCCTGATCGAAAAAGAGAGTAAAAAATCACCGCAGCAGTGGGCCGGGCGGACAGATAGCAATAAGTGGGTCGTTTTTGATAAAGAATGGTCACAGCCTGGAGAATTCGTTAATGTACACGTAGATGGATCGTTTGGTATTGCCTTGCAGGGGCACCTCAATTCAGATTTGGAGGCACTAAATGCGGTTGCTTAAAATACTATTGCTGCTGTTCGTGGTTTTAGCGCTGGCAGCCATTCTCAGTAAAAACGCGGGGCAGCAGGTTAATGTCTGGCTATATCCCGGACAGGAATATGAGAATGTGAGCTTTTCCACGGCTATGGTTATTACTACCGCCATTGGCATTTTACTCGGCTTTTTTGTGGGCTTGCTTCAGATCATGGAATATCAAAGCCGGATTGGTCAACAGACAAAGCAGCTTAAGAAACTGCGAACTGAGATAAATAATCTCCGCCATTCTGGCCTGGAAGGTGACATATTTGACGAGAGTGAGACGGACTCCGGAGCTAAGCCGGAGCTGCCCGCGGAAGATCAGCCCCAACAGCTGGAGAAATAGTTGCCATGACCGAGCCGTTTGTTATATTGATTGTTGTTATACTGGTGGCTGCTATTCTAGCCATAGTCTTTATGCGGCCTGCAAAGCAACGTAATGTCCGCAGCATGTACACCGAGGGATTGGACCATCTTCTTCGGGGTCAACTGAAACGAGCCTATTCCAGCTTTAAAGGGGTAATTGAAAAAGATACCGATCACATCTCCGCCTATCTGAAGATGGGGCAGGTCATGCGGTTGGGGGGTGCGGCGGACAAAGCGCTGAAGCTGCACGAAAGCCTGCTGGCCAGAACCACCCTCACCAATTATGAGTTACAGGAATTATATAAGAACCTGGCCCTTGATTATAATGTACTTGGCAAATACGCCAAAGCTATCGAGTGGGCCCTGGCACTGCTGAAGATCGATAAGCGCAACACCTGGGCTCTCAGCCATCTGGTAAAATTCTACAGCAACCAGGGTGACTGTATTTCCGGTGGAAAGTACCTGGTTCAGTGGCAGAAGGCCAAAGATCAGGTAGATACACAGCTGCGGGCATTTTGCCGCTTCAGACAGGGTTATGACAGACGGACCTCAGACCCTGCCGACACCGTAAGATCGCATTACCAGCAGGCGCTCAAAATTGATGAAAGTTTCGCCCCGGCCCATTACTACCTGGCTGACTCATACGCCAATGAGGGGAATACTGTCAGGGCCGAGATGGCCACGCTGGAAGAGGCGGGAGATAAGAAGAGTGTCCGCAGGAAGGAAGTTCTCTCGAGCCAGATCAATAAATCGTATGGTCAAGCCATCGCCCACTGGTCACTATTTGTAGAACAATCCCCGCAGGACACATATCGCGTTCTGCACCGGGTTGAGGATGCCCTTTACTTCCTGCAGCGGTTTGATGACATTGAACCGTTCCTGAAGCAGATCCTGGAACGCGATGAAAAAAACCTGGATGGCATAGCCGGATTGGCCAATTTTTACGTGCGCAAGGGTGAACTGGATAAGGCGGAACAGTTATTGGCAACTGTATCCGTCGATTCTGATCATGAGCCGCTGATCAGCGCCATCCGACTGAAGCTCGATTATCGGCGCAATACCGACCTGAACCTGATGACTGAACTGGACCGCCTGGTCGATACGATCAGAGAAAACGCAATCTCCAGAGCAAGTAGCGCCGGGGAAAAGTCATCCCTGATGAATTGGCTGAATCCTGAAAGTGATCCCCTGGACAAACTGGCATAAGGTAGCCCTGACCTGCTGCATTCTCAATGGCTCAGTACCCCTGTTCGGGCAGAGTATTGAGCACTACATTGATCTTGCCTGCCGTGGCGAGGTTGATGAAGTGACCGCGGCACTGCCGGTCTTAAAGAAACAATATCCCAATAGTGGCTCAATTCTATATCTGACGGGACTGGTGACCCTGGATGGTGATGAGGCGGTTGAGCAGTATAACAGACTGGTGCAGTTGTACCCCTCCAACGCCTACGCCGACGATGCGCTGCTCAAAATTGGAGAGTTCCTGTACTCCCGGGGGCTATACCTCCAGGCCGCGGCGCAGTTAAGACGCATACCTTTACACTATCCCCGCTCTGAACTGGTATATCCCAGTATCAGGCTGCTGCTCAACGCCTTGCTGGTCTCCGGTAATCGAGATACGGCCAGGTTCTACTCCCAGGTCTTCGCCAAGAAGTATCCTGAAATAACTTTCAACCTGGATGAAGGCCGGGTCGTTGTCGCACCCGATTCCAGGGATGCCGATATGGCCGAGGCACAACGGCTGGCGGGAGAAGCGACTAGTCGGCGCCAGGCGGCTAGCGCACAGACAGGCACATATCGTCTGCAGATCGGTGCCTTCGGCGTGCCGGAAAACGCGGCGCGGCAACGGGATCTCCTGGAGTCCTTGCGGTACGAAGTGGTTGTAAAGCCCTCACACAGCGGCCAGCGGAAGCTTTATATTGTTTACGTACAGGGTTTCAGCACCCGGCAGGAGGCTGAAAGCACCGGTGTAATGTTGAAAAAAGAGTACGGATTGAATTATATTATACAATCTGTAGACTAGTACAGGAAGCGTTAGCGACCCCGGTGGGCGCCGCAGTCTTCAAAACTGTTGATCCGCTGTGAGGCGGATGGTCGGTTCGACTCCGACACGTTTCCGCAAATGAGTAAGACACTTGTATTGTTGATGTTTCTGGCCGCTATGGCAACGGGACAGATTCCCCGGCCTCTGTGGGACGGGTACGACTGGCAACAGGTCGACCGCCTGACAGCGGAATACCCCGAATACCGTCTGCCATTGAAACGGGCCTACGTGACCGGCCTGCTCGATGGAAAATTCTACTACTTTCTGCAGGTATGGGGAGCCGATTCAACGGTTGCCAACCAGGCCTTTAAGGATTACCTGAATCGCTATTCCGTGGATGAACTGGTGCGTGGCGCCGATGAGTTTTACAAGGACCCCGCCAATCGCTACCTGCCGGTCCTGTCGGCCCTTATTATTACAACCCTGAAGGCCACTGACTTACCTGATAGTTCTATCGCCGCTTACACTCAAGCGTCTCGTGATTGGGTAAACCGGCTGGCAAACCTGCTGTTCGTCGAGATACCGATTCCCCTGGAGGGCATTGCCAGACCTGCCGGGCCTAAGACGCCGTACGAACTGATCCCTGCTGACAGCAGCGGTGAACCGCGCCGCTGGTATTTCCCGGATGCTCCTGAGTTGCCGTGATGGAACTTCAGTACACCAATTTCATTGATTAACATACGGGTATGGCAACTTTGATAGACACAGGCATCGAGGCGTTGGCCAACGTGGCCATCATTGAAGGGCGCGGTAAAGTACCGGGCGGTGAAGTCGTCTACTACCGCCTGCTGGCCGGCTCTGCTGAAGGCAGTGAACGGCTGGCCTTAAGCGGCCTGGGTCTTGAGATAGGTTTCAGTAATGCGGCCGATGATCGCATGTTTGTGGTCATGCGCGAAAAAGCGACAGGCGCCATGGAGCGTCCCAGCCGGCTCCACGTAGGGTTATTCATAGCGACAGTGCTGACCACACTGATGGCCGGCGCTCTCCTGGAAGGCCATAATATATTCACTCAACCGTGGATGATTCTCGCAGGCTGGCCATTCAGTTTAACGCTGATGGCCATTTTGGGCTGCCACGAATCGGGGCACTATTTCTACGCGCGGAAACATCAAGTGGATGTTTCTCTACCCTATTTTATTCCCGTCCCGCCGCCAATCACTTTTATCGGCACCTTCGGAGCCTTCATCCGGATACGGAGCCTGATACCAAATCGGCTGGCCTTACTCGAGATCGGCGCCGCCGGACCAATCGCCGGTTTCCTGGTGGCCGTACCGGCCCTGCTGATCGGCCTCGAGATGTCGTCAGTGGTCAACCTGGAGGGCGGGGAGTTCATCCTGGGTGACAGTCTGCTGTTGAAAGCCGCATCAGCCATTGTATTCCCCAGCCTGGGACCGGAGGAAGATATCCTGCTGCACCCGGTGGCCTTTGCAGGCTGGATCGGGCTGTTAGTGACCATGCTCAACCTGTTGCCCCTGGCCCAACTGGATGGGGGCCATATTTCCTATGCTCTGTTGGGACGCAGGCAGGTATTGGTGGGCCGTATTGTGATCGTGGCCCTGGTGCCCATGGGCATATTTCTATCCCCCAACTGGTTATTGTGGGCAGCGCTGATTCTCATAATGATGAGAACTCTCAGGCATCCGCCAATATACGGAATTGATCACCCCTTGTCCCGGCGCGAGGTGGTCATCGGCCTGGTGTGCCTGCTGATATTCATACTGTGTTTTATCCCGGTCCCTTTTGCTGCGAGTTGAGGAATGACGGTGAACATTGAAAAGGTTGCAGCCGTTGAGAGGGGTTCTCCCGATGGGCGGCACGCTCTTGATCCGAAAATGATGTCGCACGCGCTGAATCATGCCCGGCGTGGCCTTGGCAAGGTAAGCCCCAACCCGCTGGTGGGAGCCGTCATCGTAAAGGATGGCCATGTGATTGGCGAGGGCTACCATGCTGAGTATGGCGGTCCACATGCTGAAACTATAGCCCTTGAACACGCCGGCCCGGAAGCCATGGGCGCAACCATTTATATCAATCTTGAGCCTTGTACCACAACCGGTAATACACCCCCATGTACCAGGGCACTTATTCGAGCCGGCATTGCCCGCGCCGTTGTGGCGGTCCTGGATCCCAACCCCCAGGTCAACGGTAAGGGAATAAGGGAACTGCGCAAGGCTGGTATTGATGTTTCGGTGGGATTGCTGGCTGAGGAGGCTGCTCATCTGAACCGGGGCTTTTTTAAGTGGGTACAAACCGGGTTGCCCTACATTACCTTGAAGGTGGCTCGAACCAGCGATAATTTCACAGCTGTTTCTTTGACAGATAATCGACGGTTTACTTCGCCACAGTCGCTGGAGCTGGTGCACCAAATGCGGGCTGAGACCGATGCCGTCATGATCGGGCGCCGCACTGCCCAGCTCGATGACCCGCAGCTCACGACACGGCTGGTATCAGGACCTGATCCGCTGAGGATAATACTGGACTCCGACCTGAGACTGCCGGATAATCTGGCCATTTTCAAGGACGGGCAAGCGAAAACACTGAGGTTTACGGCCGTGGCGCCATCAATCAGCACCGACTGGGGCGAGCAGCTAACGGCGCCCCGAAATGAGGATGGGCTGCAACTGGATGCCATACTGAAGGAATTAGGGGATCGGGGAATAACCAGCGTGCTGGTGGAAGGAGGTCCAGCTTTGCACGCCAATATGCTGGCTCAAAACCTGGCGGATGAAATAGTAATATTCACTGCGGCAGTAGCAGCGGATACGGCTGCTAAAGAAAATCAGTTGCTCAACAGGTTGGAGATCCCGGAGAGCTGGCATCGAATTACGGAGGCAAGTTCGGGTACGGATAGAGTAGAAGTAGCGGCAAAGAAAAACATTTTGCAGGAGATTATGATTTAATGTTCACAGGTATTATTGAAGAAACCGGCACGCTGATTGCCAAAACGCCTGATGATGGCGCTGAACGGCTGGTAATCCGGGCTCAAAAGGTACTGTCTGATTTAGAGGTTGGGCATAGTATTGCCATCAACGGCGTCTGCCTGACCGTGATTGAAAGAACTGATGACCGTTTTTCGGTACAGGTGATTCCTGAAACAATGGAACGCAGTAACCTGGGCGCGCTGGAACAGGGCGCGGCCGTGAATCTGGAACGGGCCATGGCGGCGACAGCCCGGTTCCACGGGCACATGGTCCAGGGACACGTAGAGACAGTGGGAATCGTGAACAATCTGGTGATGGATGGCGCCAATGTGCGCCTGTCAGTTACCCTGGATGAACGCTGGCTACGGTACTGCCTGCCCAAGGGATCGATCACACTCGATGGCGTTTCCCTCACGATTGCCGACCAATTCACATCAGGAATTACCGTGGCCCTGATCCCGTTCACCCTGGCGGAAACTACTTTAGGCGATCTGCAGGTTGGGGACCAGGTTAATATTGAAACCGATATTATGGCACGCTACCTGGACCGGTTCCTGGAGTTCGACCTGCCTGATGAATATGATGTTGATCCTGTCAATCTGCAGAAGTGGGGTTACGGTGAGAGCTGATTATGAATGACCGCCTCCAGCAAGTGATTGAAGACCTTCAGCAGGGCAAGATGATCATTGTGACCGACGATCAGGACCGGGAGAACGAAGGCGATTTTATCATGCTTGCCGAGAAGGTACGGCCTGAAGACATCAACTTCATGGCCCGTGAAGGGCGGGGATTGATCTGTGTGCCGCTGACGGCTGAGAGGGCCGCGGAGCTCGACCTTACCGCGATGGTGAGCAGTAATACCTCGCTGCATGAAACCGCCTTCACCGTCTCCGTCGACGCAGTGGCAGAGACAACAACGGGCATCTCCGCGAATGACCGGTGGCAGACGTTACAGGTTCTCCTGGATCCCGATGCCAAACCGGCTGATCTGGCTCGTCCGGGTCATATGTTTCCTCTGATTGCCAAAGCTGGTGGAGTGCTCCAGCGGGCGGGGCATACTGAGGCCAGCATCGATCTTGCG
>DAOWIJ010000009.1 GCA_030640955.1 Fidelibacterota bacterium | reverse complement strand
GTCAGGGAGTCCAGGGACAGATCAAAAACCTGGCCGTAGACCGAATTGGGCTCCCCGGGAGTGCCGCCACCGGCCCGGCTGGTTGACCAGTTATTGGGTTGGGAACCACCGGCCGGTAAGATTTTCTCATGGCTCTGATTTTCTGTCGCGGCGCCAAATGTGTTATAATCGACGTGGTCAATGGGACTGCCGTCGGCAGCTGTAATTGAGATGATGTCGCCGTTATCATTGAGGATCGGGAAATTAGCCAGCACCGCGCGATTCAGGTTACCGGGCCAGGCAGCCACCCAGGTTGAGTCTCCGGTGACCAGCATATATTCGTCGGCTGCTAACAGCTGCTGCGGTAGAATTGCATCGCCGGCAGGGTCGCTGATCAGCCAGCCTTCCAGATTGATCATTTTACCGGACAGGTTCAACAGTTCGATCCACTCCGGCTCGCTCTCGGCAGGTACCGCCATGATCTCGTTGATCACAACGGCACCGCTATCGGCGGGCAGGTAGACCGCCAAATCCAGGCTGTCATTTCCGCGCCTGTAATCATTAGGCGCATTCACGTTGGCGGTTACATGGTGATAGCCAAGGCGATCATTGGGTCCCATCCATGAAAATTGGAGCATGATTTGGGTTTCAACAGCAATCTCCGGTATCACGTCTACCGTGGTTCCGGCAATCTGTAGAGCGCCACCCGTGGAAACCAACCCCCGGTTGCTCACGTAGCAATCGATGCTAAACTGGTCCGGTGGGGTGGCTAGAACCCACGTCAGGGAGTCCAGGGACAGATCAAAAACCTGGCCGTAGACCGAATTCCGGTTACCAGGTGTGCCCAATGTGTCCCGGGATACGCGCCAGTTATCGGGCAGGGAGCACTCTTCCAGTATGACTTTTTCCAGGGAATATCCAGGCGGACCACCGCCTTCCCAGCCGATGGATGCTACCGTGGCTCCGCTGGTATCAACCAGGAAGAGGGAATCGCCGCCGTTGCCCAGGCCGTTTCCTAAAGTATTATCGTTCACCTGGAATATTTTGGCGCCGTCCGGTATCAGGCCAGCATAGATTCCTGTTTCCAGATCATAATCGCCTTCAAATATGATGACGTATTGACCTGGCCAGATCACGCGATTTTCTCCCAGCAGCGAGTCCTCATCGGCCAGATCCAGCAATCGCCAGCCTGTGAGATTAATCTCAGAGGTGGATCTATTGACCAGCTCCACGAACTCATTGGGACTATCGGTACCGGCCGGATCATACATGATCTCGGAGAATACCAGCGGTCCGCAGAGAGCTTGTAACAGAATGTTTAATAGCAGCAGAAACGACCCTTTCGTAGGTTTGGGAAAACCAGCGCACATCTAAGATACGCTGGTAATCCCTGTGCAGCAAGGATTAGAAATGTGTGTCAGGTCTGTGTTTTGGGATTAATTTTAGCGCATGTCTGACGCACAACCTGCATCCTATAGCATATTTGGTGAATTTCTGGCCATTATCTGGCACGACGGTCATGAATCCCTGCTGTCCTTCGAGAGATTGCGGAAAAACTGCCCCTGCGCCAACTGCAAGGGCGAGCCGGACCTGCTGGGCGGGCTGCAGATGCCTGCTGAGCAACCCGAAATCACCGGACAGAGCTATGTGCTGAAAAAGATGGCGCCCGTGGGGCATTACGCACTGCAATTGACCTGGGGTGATGGCCATTCGTCGGGTATCTACGCCTTCAAATACTTGCGGACGCTCTGTGATTGCGATGAATGTGTCAAATCCAGGGCTACCGGCTAGGTCGGATACTAGTTCTCCAGGGCACCAAGAAATTTGCAGCTCCTACTAGATAATACAACCAGATATTTGTACCTTTGCCTGTAGTAATAAGCGTGATTTCAACGCTCTGCTTCCATATAGCCTATCACAAAATAAGGTAGCTATGTTACTTAGATACATCGATTCAGATTCGGGCAATCGCGGTAACCGCCTGATTATTCTCTCTATGTGCTTTGCAGCTGTCTTTGGCAGTACCACCCTTTTTTCTCAGGTTGAAGGCGACACCACGGTTGCTGCGACCAGTGATACTTCCATGCTGGAGGGCGACACCTCCATGCTGGAGGAGGTCTACAAAGACCGGATAGCCGCCCTGGAAGATACCCTGTTTCTAAAGAAGGAACAGTTGGAGGCGGCCAATTTTATGGTTCGCCAGGGCGAAGTGCGTAATACCGCCTTGGCAAACTCACTCACGACAGCTTTTGATTCTGTGAAGGCTCTGAACGACAGTCTGACTCTCCTGGGCAGTATTTATGACCGGGTTGAAGCGGAAAGCAAACAACATCTTGAGCAGCTCAGCGCTTTAGGCGATTCCATTGCCAGGAACTTTCAGCGTGAACAAGCCTTGGCAGCCAGGTACGACTCCCTGACGGTACTCTTACAGGAGGCTCGCCAGGACCTTGCTCTGGCCGACAGTCTTGAGCGTTCCACATCTGACAGTATTGCAGCCCTGGAAGCCATTCTGGCTGCCCTTGAGGTACAATTATCCGAGAATAAGGAAGGTCTTTCAGGTATGTATGATCGCCTGAAGCTGGCCCTGCAATCCACTGAAGAAGGGCATATCGATTCGGCCACCGATATGAAATATGTGGAGCATCTACGGGAGGCCGTAGATTATAAGAGGAAAGGTAAGGGCTTTAAATTGTTTGGTGGTGGCGATGAAACCGAACTGAACAGCTACCGCTTTGCGGAACTGATCGATTACATGTATTGGTCGCAGCTGGGAGGGTCTTATGATCAGGCGCTGAATCTTCTGGCTCGGACCTATTATCAACAAGACAAGAAGATATTTGGCGCGCTGACCTACCTCAAAACAATTTTTCTATTTCCAGATACCGATGCGGGCAAATCAGCCGCCGAGGAATTTGAAAAGTTAGTTAAAAAAGAGGACGAAGTCGGCCGCCTGTACTACGAAGTAGCCTTAAATCCTGACTCCATGAACGTGGGCAATGAAGACTTCTACCGCTATCTGCATTTCCTGGACTACATTCGCAACCTGAATGCTCCGGAAGCCCGTAAGTACTTTATTTCGGAAGGACGCACTTTCTTGGCCTATTATCCGGGGATCTTCCAGGCGGACCAGATTACTCTCTGGGTAGCCCAGGCGTATCACGGGCTTGAAGAATACAATGCCGAGATTCTGGCCTTATTCAAAATCAGGACCATGTATCCGGAAAGCGATTTCCTATCATATGTGACTTATACTATTGCCGATATTACCGTCAAGAATCTGGAGCAGTATGAGCTGGCGGCCACGCGCTACGCTGCTTTTTTAGACGAATTTCCTGACGATGTAAACGCGCCTCAGGCCCTGCTATCACAAGCCGATATTTACGAGACCAAGATCAAAGATTATAAACAAGCTGGTGACTTGTTTCGCAAGCTCACTGATACCTATCCCGATGATGAGCTGGCGCCACAAGCGTTATTCCGGTATGCGACACTACTAACAGATAAATTGGCCTCGCCCGCAGGGGCTTTAGCCGTATACCAGGAGATTCTGTCGACCTACGGTGCTGACCAGGATGCAGGCACCAGGGCGTTGAATGGGCTGGCAACCATTTCCAGTGACACACGGCAATATGAAGCGGCGGTGACCTACTATCTGGATATCCACCAACGCTATCCCGAAGCAAACGAAGAGGCGGTGAAAGCTATAATCGCAGCTGCAGATATTTATGAAAAAAATCTCAAGAATATCGATGCTACCATCCATACGCTGCACATCATAGTGGACAACTACGAGGAATATCCGGGGATGAAAGCAATCAATAAGCGGATTCAAAAGCTCCAGAAGAAGCAATAGTAAATCCACCTTCACTGGCGACAGATATTAAAATGGCCCCGTTAGCGCGGGGCCATTTTACTTAAAATTAATGGGGGAACGTTTTAACGGTCACCCCAGAGTTGGGTTCTGATGCGGAGCTCCATGCCGATTTTCAGCATACCGGAATTGGAGTTAAGCTCGGCCTCATTATCCCAGAATAGAATACTCCAGGCACGGCCGTCACCATATTCGCTAATAGCGATGGTCCACAGGTTTTCTCCCGCCTGGACCACGTGTGTCACATAATCGACAACAGTTTCTTCCACTTCATAATCCGGCTTGAATAGTTCCAGCTCGTTATAGGGATAAATAAGGTTGGGGTCCCGTCCAATCCTTTCCCGGTTCCAGTTGTAGATTTGCCGCCAGACGGTACGATCCCCATATTCCTGCTCGGCGATTTTCGATAGGAAATCGTCAGGCCTGATCATGTACCAATAGCTGGTACTGTCAACGGACATTTCAAGGTCTCCACCCTCAGTGCCTGGAACCTCGATGGTGCTCATGGGGACCTCCATGGGCATCTCAGGGGCTTCTACCGTATCAGCCTCTATTACGGGGACCAGCTCGCTGGTGTCAACTGGCGCCACAACCTCTTCGGCTGGCGCGGGCGCCTCTTCCACCACTTCCTTGGCGCAGCTGAACATAAGTACAATCGTTGATAACAACAAACTCTTAGGTATAGAAAAACTCATTTCGCTAAATCCTTTATAATCACACGTCAAAATTCATACGGACCATTATCACTGCTAAAGGTTAAGCCAATTGCAGGGCTAATGACGTGATACAGAGCACGCCGCATCAGGCCATACAGCATTTCCCATATCGGTG
>DAOWIJ010000090.1 GCA_030640955.1 Fidelibacterota bacterium | reverse complement strand
GGTTTGGAAGCTGATTACCATCAGCCAGCCGGACGCTTTTATCGATTTGTATTTTGCGGGGCAGGCGCGCCCTTATGGGCTGGATGACAACCAGGTGCCGTGGATCAACGGGCGCTCGACCGCCGAGGGCTATACCAACACGCATGAGGATGACGACGTGATGACGGCCCTGGTCACCGGTACTGATGGTGTGACGGTTGCGTCGTCGGGTACTTTTCAGTCGCCGACTGGCGGGTTCACTGCGGCTGGTGTGGCCAAGGGCGATATCCTTTCCATCGAGGAGGGGGCCGACGCCCTGCAGAAGATCTACTCAATTGAGTCCAAGAACTCAGATACCCAGGCTACTGTCTACCAGAATTTTGATCCGGACGCGGGGTTCACTTCATTGGATTTCAAGATATATCCTTATGCACTGATTCAGAATATTGCCGGGATGTTGGAGTCGTTCCTGCGCGATGTGGTGGGCCTGGCCGAGGCCCGCCTGCTGCTTGACTCGTTTAACACCCTCAGCGTTGACCGGCCGGTTGCGTCGTGGGAGGGTGTGTTGAATATGATCGAGCAGCAAAGTTCGCTCGATGTGATCTTCCCGTTCATCCGCGATTTTGGCACGCTGCTCTGGTGGGAGCCGGACGCCAAGGTGAAAGTGCAGGCGATCAATGATACGTACAGCTCGTCGGATCGGGTGATCGATGCCCGGGAGATTGAGGGGCTCAAATTTACGCGCACCAAAGTTCGTGACATCAGAACGGCGGTAAAGATACTGTACGCGTTCACCAGGTCGTTCACCAAGCGAACCGGGATATCCGAGGATACCAACCAGCAGTCCAAGTATAATGTTACCCAGGGGCAGAGCCTGCTGGCGCATTATGCAAAGCACATCCTGGCTGATGCCTCGGCAGCGAGCGAGCAAACGCTTCTTAAAAACCTGCTCAAGCAGCCGCACAACCAGGCCGTTGGGTTGTACCCGCGCATTCATCTTGACCTGGGTATCGGCGATAGAATCGAGTATTCCCACATGGCCTACAATCCCCATGGCGAAGATATCACTGGGAACGTGACGAGGAACTCGCAGACCATCTACAAATATTTTCTGATCTACGATGCCGTAAAAGGACGCCGTCCGTACTTCGAGGCCATTCAACTGCACAAACTGGATTGAGATATCATGCCTATTGTAGCCCCAACCAACCTGAAGATCTACGCGCCGGCGCTGAACCCCAGCCTGGACCTGACCGCCGAGCCCACACTGGAGGGGCTGGCCGGCACCGACATCATGGGCAATGCCATCGCCGCCGGTGGCCAGGCCGTGAACGTGGTGGCCGGCTACCCCAACCGGCCGGTCACGGTGACCACCGGCACGCCCAGCCCGCCATCGTCGTCGTCCTTCCGCATCGACGCGGCACTTAACCGGCGCCGCACGATCGATGCCGTTATCATGGATGGCCACAACCTGCTGTCGGCGTACCCCGAGGCGCTGAGGCAGCAGATGGATGTGCTGCACCACACCGCGGACAATGTGGGGGCGGCCACCCAGGTCGTGCCCACCAAGATCATATCGGGCCTGCTGGGGAAGCGGCGCCCGCGCGTTCATTTGAACGGAACCACCAGCGATTATATCAGCGCCCCCAATAATGCCGATACGAATTTCGGGGCCGGGAGCTGGACTCTCTTTTTTTATGGCGATCATACGGCGGGGGCTTTCTTTTCAAATAAGGGCGGGATGAGCGCTGCCGCAGGGGTGATATTTGCGATAGTATCCGGACAATTACGATATAGTCTTGGCGACGGGGCGAACCAGCGCTCCCCTGGGGTAACTGTTGACGCCTCTGCTGGCCGGCACTTATGGGCGCTTGTACTCGACCGCGCAACCGAGGATATATTCATTGGTGAGGACGGTGTTTTGGTCTGGACGGATACCGTTGGTTCTGCCGCGATAGGTGATATTGATAACGCTGCCGCCTGGAATATCGGCCGGGAAACGGACGGCGGGAATCCTTACGATGGCGAAATCTTTCTTTACGGCTTCGCCAACCGGGCGATCTCAGC
>DAOWIJ010000011.1 GCA_030640955.1 Fidelibacterota bacterium | reverse complement strand
TCTCGGGAAGCATAATATCGAGGATTATCAGATCAATATTTTCCTGAAGCGCTAGTTCATACCCGGTTTTACCGCTGGTGGCGCTGATCACATGGTAATGTTCCTCCTGCAATCTGGCTTCCAGTCCTCGCAGGATGGCCGGATCATCTTCGACAATTAATATCTGTGCCATATTACTCTTCCGCTGGAAATTTAATGGTGAAGGTGCTGCCCTCGCCGGGGGTGCTGTCGATCTCGATTTCTCCCTGGTGCGCCTCCAGGATATGCTTGGTCAGCGCCAGTCCCAGGCCGGTACCCTCCCTGGAGCGGTGTTCCTTGTCTTTGGCCCGGTAAAAAGGATCGAAAATATTCTGCAAATCTCCCTCCGGGATCCCCAGGCCTCGATCCTGTACGGACAGAATAACCTGATCGTGTCTTCTGCTACTTGAAATCGTTATTTCCTTGGACTTGCCCGAATATTTCATGGCATTGGTGATCAGGTTCTCCAGGATTTCGATTAGAGCGTCACTGTCGGCCTTGATCAATAACTCCATATCACCAAGCTGCCTGGTTACGGTGAACTTGTGCATCTTCAACTGGTAACCCAGGGAGTTGAGTACTGTATTAATGGTTTGATTGACGTCCAGTGTCTCAAAATTGTACTCTTGCACGCCACGTTCAACTTTGGCCAGGTCCAGAACATTATTAATCAACCTGGACAACCGGCCACTCTCCCCTTCAATAATATCCAGATACTCATGTTTTTTGGATTCATCCAGGTTCTGTTGATCCCTGAGCAATTCGGCAAACATTCTGATGGAAGTAAGGGGCGTTTTCAGTTCATGGGAGACGGATGACACGAAAAAGGACTTGAGCTCATTCATTTCCGCCAGGCGGCGCGTAGCTTCCCGCTCTTCAACCAGCTTCTCACGCAAGGTGATTTTAGCCATGGCACTGCCTGCTTGCAGCGCTGCCGCCTTGAGCAAATCAACATCCTCCTGGGTGAAGCAGATGCCGTTGCGCTTGGGACCCAACAACAGGCCGCCGTGCCGGGACGACAGGTCCGCTACAATGGGCATTACCAGGCACAACTGTAAATTTTTAAGCAGGCCACCGCTGGCTGTTTCGTATGGTGTGCCCGGCTCAAGAGCGCCCTCCGATGATAGGGGCAGCTGGAGGTCGGGAATTTGCCGGTCTATCTGCGTCAATTGTTCCGCCATCAGCCCCTGGCAGTTAACATTAGCCAGCAATGTAAAACGCTGCCCCGTCTGATCACGACCATAAACGCCAATGCAGGAAACATCCAACAGTTTGCTCAGGCGGTTCACCAACTCACTGCCAACATGCTCCTGGCTGATGGCATTCGATATTTTCTTTGATAATTGGTCCACCGCCTCTTTATAGTTATACCGGGTTCTGAACAGCGTGCGATCGACGAATTGCTGTACGCGCCTTCTGGTGGGCTCAAACATAAAGGCCACCGCAGCAGCGGCAATACCGGTTGAAAAGAATGAGGTTCTCCCGGCGAGACTATCATCCAGGGTGGTTAATATTCCCAGAACGATTGCGTATATCAGCAGCATCGCCCCGAGCACAATGGTATAGACGGCCGATCTATTAAAGATCAGATCGATATTCAGAAACCGATAGCGAATTATGGAAATGCCGAACGTGATCGGCATGACCGCGTCAATAAGCAATATATAGTCAAGTGCCAATAGCGGATGACCAATAAGCACAATGGGAATAGGCCATAAACAAGTATAGCCAACGATTGTTACGGCCATACCCATCATCACCCAGCGCAATTTTCGCCTGTCCGGTTCACTGGCGGCGGTCAGGTAAGAGTGGATAATATTAATCAGACCCAGCAAAGCGCCCGCCGAAAACAATACCCAGGTGAGATTGTAGGTCCGCTGAAAAGTTTGCCAAAGCTCGACGGAGAGATGGCTACTGGCCGTTATAAACGTGATTGCATTCAGTATGAAGGCGATAATTGTAACGGCATAAAAGGGCGTGATCAGAAAGTTGAACCTGGTTTTCTTCCGCCACGGAAATAAGAAGCTGAAGTGAAAGAACAGGGCCGGAATCAGGTTGTTTGCTGCCAGCGCCACCAGTTGCGACGCATATGCCAGCACCGGCGGACTGATTGTGTAGCTACCCCAGGCCGTCATGATCATAAGGGCCACTGCGATGGCACTCCAATGGAAGAGAAAGGCCATCATCTCCCCACTTTTCCAGATCAGGACCAGCAGGCCGATGAAGAAGTAGATGCAACCAACCGCGGTTTGAGTAATAATAAAGCGGTTGTTGTAATACCTGACCAGATCAACATCTATGGCGAGCTCTTGACCGGCCCTCTCAACCAGCAGACTCACCGAATCACCAATAGGGACGTGGTCAATAAGAAAATCCACATCATACAGATTGTGAATCTGCTGACCGGCCACTGCTCTTATCTGGTCCCCGGTCTGGAGCGGTCCCTCAATCCCGGTAGACCGCAGCTCCGCAACCATAACCTGATTATCGTGGAGAATTACCTTATGCGGTAAACCGGATCTGTCCACTGTCCTCCAGATGCCCACAACGGCAAATAAGAACAACAGTGCATCGAAGGCTAATGCGGTGGATTTGAGACTCTGTTTAACAGACACTTACAATCCCCTGACGTGGTATGGAATGTACAAAGTTTCCATAGAAATTGCATTACACTATATCCAATATATTTTACCCCGGTTAACGTTTGCGCCGATGGATTTTAGATGAAGCCGTGAAAGTGTAATATGGTATTGTTAACTTTACGCACCATAATGCGCTACCATATTCCATTACCAAGAATATAACTGGGGGCTATCGTGAAAGGAATTGTACTAGCCGGGGGCAGCGGTACCAGACTGTATCCCATTACCCGGTCCACCAGCAAGCAGTTACTGCCGGTATATGACAAACCCATGATCTATTACCCGCTGTCAACGCTGATGCTGGCTGGTATTCGTGACATCCTGATCATATCCACCCCAAAGGATTTACCCCGGTTTACAGATCTGCTTGGCGATGGCTCAGCTTTAGGATTGAACCTGCAATATATCCCGCAGCCGGCGCCGGAAGGCCTGGCACAGTCTTTTATACTGGGCGAGCAGTTTATCGGCGCCGACTCAGTGAGCCTGGTGCTGGGGGATAATATCTTCCACGGACACGCCCTGGGCTCGCTATTGCAAAACGCCATGAAGTCTGTTAATGACACAGGTGAAGCTGTTGTATTCGGTTACTACGTGACTGATCCGCAGCGCTATGGTGTGGTTGAGGTCGCCGCCGACGGCAGGGCCCTCAGTATTGAGGAGAAACCCGAGGCGCCGAAATCCAATCTGGCGGTGGTTGGCCTGTACTTCTATGATAACGACGTGATTGAAATCTCCAAGAGCATCAAACCGTCCGCCCGGGGAGAGCTGGAGATTACGGATGTGAACAGGCGCTATATGGAAGCGGGCCGCCTGAAAGTGGAAATAATGGGCCGCGGGTACGCCTGGCTGGACACCGGCACCTACGATTCCCTGATGGAGGCCTCCAGTTTCATCAGAACCATCGAGCACCGGCAGGGACTGAAAATCGCCTGCCTTGAGGAGATCGCCTTTAATATGGGATTTATCGACCTGGATCAGCTGATTGCACTAGCCACTGACCTGAAGACAACCCAGTACGGTCACTACCTGATGAGCCTGGCTAAAGAGGCCGGTTAATTCTCAGCACACGCTATGCGCAAGCACTCGTATCAGGGATTACAGATAGCCCAGTTTTTCGATACCCAATAGAATCTGCTGTGCCAGCGATTCGGGCTCTTCCGTGCTCGAATCTATAACGATCTCGGGGGCACTTGGCACTTCATAGGGGTCATCGATGCCTGTGAACTGCTTCAAAACGCCGGCCCTTGCCTTGGCATATAAGCCCTTCACATCCCTTTCTTCACAGACTTCAAGGGGTGTGCTCACATGGATCTCAATATAGCCCCCGACCCGCGAAATCAGTTCACGATTATACAGCCGATCCAATTCGTAGGGCGCGATGGGAGCGCAAATAGCCACTCCCCCATTCTTGGTTATCTCACTGGCGACAAAACCAATTCGGCGCACGTTAAGTGAACGGTGCTCCCTGGAAAAGCCCAACTCACTGGATAGATTAGTCCGCACGATATCGCCATCCAGCAGGGTTACCGGTCTACGCCCGTCTTCCAGTAATTTTACCAGCAGGCCGTTTGCTAAAGTCGATTTACCGGCACCGGACAGTCCGGTGAAAAAGACGGTGAATCCACGCTCGCTCAGGGGTGGCTGGGCGTGGCGCAACTCCTTCGCCACTTCCGGATACGAGAACCAATCCGGGATCTCCAGTCCCTTATCCAGCCTGCGTCGCAGCTCGGTTCCCGATATAGTCATCGTACGGGAGCCTTCCGGCACCTCATCCACCGGCATATACTCGGCCATTTCTTCAACGTAGACCATGTGTTTGAACGGCACCATAGTGATGCCCAGTTCTTCCTCATGCTTTTTCAACAGCTCCTGAGCGTCGTAGGGACCGTAAAACGCCTCTCCTTTGCTATCGTTACCGGGGCCGGCGTGATCACGCCCCACAATAATATGACTACAGCCATAATTGCGCCGGATAATGGCGTGCCAGACTGCTTCTCTGGGGCCTCCCATGCGCATTGCCAGCGGCAGCAGGCTGAGCATGGCCGTACCGGTGGGGTACTTCTCAATAATCTGCTCATAGCAACGGACTCGCGTATAATGGTCTACATCGCCCGGCTTGGTGAGGCCCACCACCGGATGGATCAGCAGATTGGCGCCCAGTTCACTGGCGGCGCGGTGGGTCAGTTCCAGGTGGGCCCGGTGCATGGGATTACGGGTCTGGAACGCCACAACCTGACTCCAGCCATGCATTGTGAAACGCTGACGGACCTCAACTGGGGTGTGCCGCAGGAGTTGGTAATCGTAGTGCATGGGCAGTGAGACGCCCTGAAGTTTCCCGCCCAGATAGACGGGCCCGGACGTATCCAGTAAGTAGAAAACGCCCGGATGCTGGATGTCCGAGGAACCAAATACGTCGGTGGCTTCCTTCCTGAGATCAGGTTCCCAGATATCTTCGACTGTCAGAACAGCCAACAGGAAGCCCTCGTGATCTCTCAGCGCTACTTTGTCACCGGACGTAACGTTGCCCGCGAATTGTTCAGCAACGTCCAGGGTGATGGGCATGGGCCACAGCGTGCCGTCAGCAAGGCGCATTGTCGATACAACCGATTCATAATCGGCCTTGGACATGAACCCGGTCAGCGGCGAATACCCGCCAGTCAGCAGTAACTCCAGATCACATAATTGGCGGTCATTCAATTGAATCGAAGGATAGTGCATTGCGGCGCTCCTCACGGAGGGAATATCCTCCGCCGGGATCATCAGATCGACCAGTTCTCCGCCGTACGGTAAGATCAGTGTGTCACTCATTTATATGATCGGCTCCAAATAATGTTAATTCCGGTTAAATTTCTAATAGTGCAGGAAGGTTGCCGGCGATGGCGCTCCGACCCTTTTCAGCGATCGAGAGATGTCGCCAGTCTTACAGTGCCGAACCATCGGCCTGGCACGGGCACGAAGTTACTCAGCAGATTGCTTGGTCAAGGCCACAAATTTTTCGCGATAAACAGACTCATCACCAGGCTTGAAACCAGTATGGTGATAATAAATCTTACCATCGGCCGAGACGACGAATGTATTCGGTAAAACGGCCCGACCCCGTTTATCAACAACACCGTATTTCTTGCCCACCTGGCCATAGCGGTCCAGAATCATCTCCAGTTTAAGGTCAAAGCGCTTAATATACTCGGCTACCAGTTCCTTTTTCTCATTCAGGTCTACCAGGTAGATGGTGATGCCGGGGAATTCCTCCTGCAGTTTTTCAAGCTCGGTAATCTCGGCTTTACAGGGCACACAGGTGGTCTGAAAAAAGCTGATCACAACAGGGGTTCGATCTTCCAGTTTTACCTTGGGGCCTACAGTTCTACTGAGGTAAAACGAGCCGCCGTCCATGCGCGGAAGGAAGAATGTGGGGGCCGTTTGCCCGACCTCCAGTCCGCCACCATGCCCACTGCCTGCCTTTGGTTTGCTCTCGGCCACCGGTTCGGCCGGTTTCTTTGCCGCCTCCAGGGCCGCCAGATATTGCGCCTGCTTCTCAGCCAGGAACGCAAACTTCTCCCGATAGACCACTTCATCGCCCGGCTTAAAACCGGAATGGTGATAGAAAACAGTGCCATCCGAGTCAAGGATGAACGAGTTGGGCAGCAGGGCCCTGCCATTCTCGTCAACTACGCCAAACTTCTTACCGGTAACGCCATACAAATCCAGGAGCATGCGCAATTTCAGGTCAAATTCCTGTATGTATTCTGTCACCAGATCGGCTTTTTCGCTAAGATCTATCAGATAGATGGGAATCTCCGGAAATTCCGCCTGTAGCTTTTCAAACTCGGTGATTTCGGCCTTGCAGGGTACACAGGTGGTCTGAAAAAAGCTCAGCACAATCGGGCTGCGTTTAGCCGGTTTTGCTTTAGGGCCCACAACCCGGCTGAGGTAGAAAGAACCCCCTTCCTGCTTCTTCAGGAAGAAGGAGGGCGCCTGGTCGCCAACCTGCAGCTGCCCGTAGGCGGCTGTCAGCAACAAGCATGATGATAGCACAAACAAAGTCACTTTTTTCATATTCTAATCACCTGTCGTGTAAGGCTGATGTTTGCCCCCCATACCGTCAATCAGGTTCAGAACCTGCGTGTGCCCGGGCAGCTCCAGCTTCATTGGGTGCAGTTTATAATAGGCCAATTTGAATCCCTTGCCCGTAACGTTGAAGCGAGCTTCTCCCACGTATGCGGCATTACCCCCGGCCTGCACAATCGGAATACCGTGGACCACCGCCGGCTCCTCCAAGACGGTCTGTGAATGACCGCCAACAATTAGGTCGATCCCGCTGAATTTTTGGGCGATCTCCCGATCGGTGTCAAAACCCGAATGGGATAACAGGATTCTGAACGTTCCGGTTGGAATATCCGTTTCAAGCCAGTCCGCAATTTGCTGTTCCCAGTCGGAGAGATCAAGTCCCTTAACAATTTCTTCAGGATAAAAGCGGATGGTTCGCGGATGCAGCAGGGCTAGAATGGAGAATGTCAGGTCCCCTTTTTCAATTACCCGTACTTCGCCTGGCGCATCCACCAGGGCCGTCAGCTTATTATACTGGGGAGTGCCATAGACCAGGTCCTGATCACCCAGATTGATGGCATCGTAGCCGATCAGGTCCATGGCGGCCGTTATAATGCTCTGGACATCGGGACTCAGGTAATCGACAAAATTATCACCGTTATCGATCACCAGCACATCCGGGTGAGTATGCCGGTATTGCTCGATGAAATAGGCCCGCTTTTCCAAGCCCCCCAAGGGCAGCTCGGGACATAGGCAATTTTGTATGGTCCCGTTGGCGCTACCCGTGAAAAGCACCGCAATTTCCTGGGCCTGGAGCCAACTGGTATTGGCTGCCAGGTAGAAAAATACGAGCACCGAGAGGCTAAATCGCCGGATGCCGCCCCTCTCCAGGCAGATGGGCATTATTTAAGCAGCAGCATCTTACGGGTAAACGTTTGACCAGCGGTTCGGAACTGGGCGAAATAAATCCCCGTTGCAACCATATTTCCATGCCGGTCACGGCCATCCCACACCGCTTCGTGGTGCCCCATATCGGCCCAACCATCAACCAGTCTGACTACTTCCTCACCGAGCAGGTTGTATACAACCAGGGATGCCCGTTGCGGTTCTAACAGGCTGAATTTCAGAATGGTCTTCGGGTTGAATGGATTCGGGTAATTTTGCCCCAGGGCATAGGCCACCGGCAGTTGGTCCAGGGTTTCTTTCACAATAGCGGACACGAACGCGGCCGATCCAGCCATGACCTTCAGGCGATATGGGAAGCGCTCATTGGAACGCGTTACCGGCTCCGGCGCCTCGCCTGCGGTCAGATCGTAGACTTCGCGCGTGTGGAGATCCATCAGCACGACCGTCAAGCCATCGTCAAGCTGGCCGCTTAAGGTGGCGTCAATCTCAATGGGCCCCTTCGCCCCGTATGAAGTGAGGTAGAGGTCCCAGACGCTTTCACCTTCACTCAGGGACCTTACATCGGCGGTCAGGTTTGGCGTACCGGGGCCCCATTCCGGCTTGGTAATTGCTAGGGAAACGTACTCTGCGATATTCGGTGGTTCCGGCAGATCATATTTGTCGATATAATCAGAGGCGCCCTCCAGCCTCCCCAGTCTGTTATGCCGGTCACCGAACTTGCTGCCCATGGCGCTCAAGTTCAGCAACCATCCATCTGGTTCGGTAGCGGCTTTAGCCAAGGCCCCTTGCGGTACGGCGCTCAATACTATGGTTTGGGGAGTTTCAGCCCAGTTGTACACGGCATAACCAACCCAGGGCTGCAGATTGGGCACTATATCAGTCCAGCCGTCAGCATTGTATGTAATCGGCCCCGAAACGTCGCCTGAGTCCAGACTGATGACCTGCGTGAAGGGGAAGGGATTACCGATCAGGTTCCAGTTCGGTTCAACCTCGATCTCAAAATGATCCAGGCCATTGACCTGGCCGGCGCCCACATCAACATGAATCCGCTCCTCGACCAACTGATGAACCCAATAGCCACGTCCGGGAATCAACCGATCTGGATTTTCTCTAAAGACCTCATTAGTGTAATCAAATATCTTCCAGGTCTCGCCGCCGGTCTCACCCAATTCCGTCAGGTTTGCTGATACTCTGTTGTTTGCCAAAACGCCAGGTACTGAGAACAGCCTCCAGGCTCCCGAGGGCAAGCCTAGAACATAGGGACCCGCAATATTTTCCGTACTCATCTCACCGGGACCGAAGGCCACGGCAATAGTCTGTGGAGGCCGGGCAACACTTTTACCAGCCAGATCGAAAGCCTCGATTCTGAGCAGCAGGCCCGTAATCGTTACCTCGTCACCGGGAATGGTATCAGTGAAAGTGGAATCGGTCAGCGGAATCATCGTTTTCGTGATCATCGAGCCGCCACCGGCCATGTACCGCAAGACCACGTAGTCCAGCCCGAGGTCATCAGTGGCGCGCACATTAATAGCGACAGGATCGCCAATTGTCACGGGCGCCTGGGGAGCCACCGCCACGTTTTGAATCCTTGGATCCTCAAGATCCGGTTTGTTGACGCCGAGGGTAAACTGGCTGAAGGTATCGATATTGGGGAAAGTCACCGAATGATCGGTGGCAGCGCTGGCCGTGGCAATCTCGGCCCATACGCCCGAGCCGTCACTTTCACGCCTGATCAGGCGCAGTATGGAGGGGTCAGCCTGGGCTGCCGCGCTGATGGTGCCCGCGCCCGTCTCGAAAGTCAGCTCCAGTGCAAAGGCGCCGCTGCCGAAGTGCTCGATGCGCCAGATAATGTCAATATCCAGCAGATCGATGTCAAAAGGTATTTCGCCATCAGGCGCGGCTGTGATCATGCCGACCTCGAATACATCATCAACGCCTGGAACGAATTCTGATATATCCATCGTAATACCGGTACTGGTGAAGACCACCGTGCCTGTGTCGGTCAAGGCCTGGGCGTCAACCACCTCATTAGGATTGGCGGGGGTATGGAAGCGGACTTCATTGGCCGGGAAGTCGGCGCCGGCCCGCTGGGCGTTGGCCCGGAAAATGTAGGTGGAATCGGCCTGTAACTGGTCAGCGGTGACCGATACCGGCTGGGGTGCGTCGCCGGTAAACGGAGTGGCCACGTCGATTGTGCGGACCGCCGTTGGATCACCCTCAATCCAGATGTCGAACGAGACAGTGGTGCTCACGCCGTCGGGATTGACTTCCCCGTGCAGCTGGGCGCTGGTACTGGTAACATTACTGGCCCCGATGGTCCGTATGAAGAAGTTGTCCGCCACCTGAGCGAGTGTCTTGAAGCTCACGTCAGCCCCGTAATGAACCGCATCGCCGTTGGTTTTATCCACGACACGTAAACGATAATGGTAGGTGGCTTCAGACTCGAGGCCGGTGAGTATCCGGGAGACTCCTGCCGTATCGGTCCCGGTAACCGGATGCTCCGCCACCGTATCGATATTGCCATAGCTCGTCGTCAAAC
>DAOWIJ010000268.1 GCA_030640955.1 Fidelibacterota bacterium | reverse complement strand
GTTCAGAGGGCGCATCTCGCCCCGGTCAGGCCTGATTACCCGGCTTGAAGTTATCAGTTTGAGGAGGGGTCAGCAAAAGACAAGCGCGAGCTGCTTGCCACAAAACCACTATTTACTTACATTAAATCCAGACCGGATGCCACGTGCCAAATTCACATTTCGGATTTGGAGCCCCAAAAAAAAGAGTCCGCCGACTAGACCGACTCCACTTACCAGCGCAACTGCTGATGTAATGGGCCAGGCCCCTTTCGTTTTGCGGTCTACAACGGCTGTGTCTAAATTCCCGCGCGATGGCCCAGCCTGAAGATCATATCACGCACCAGGTCGATCGGCCTCGAATCCGATTTGCAATTGCCGCAACTGTAGGCTCAATGGTGGTTGGCGGAGCTCTGGGCGTATTGTTCCTGTATCTTTTCCAGGGTGACGGCTCCGATGCCAATCTACCGCGATGGGGCATTGTACTTGGCGAGCTGTTGATCATGGTCCCACTGATAGCGCTCATACGAAAAGCGGGTTTGCCGCTGGCATCCACACTGGGGCTGAACTCGGTTCATCCTGTCACAATACGTAATGCCGTCCTCATCGGAGTGGGCGTATCGGTTCTGGTAGACGAGCTCGACCGCCTGATCGCTATGGTCTTCCCGCTGCCCGAATCGATCACCGGTTCGCTGGAGTTTCTTACTTTTGCCACCTGGGATGAAGCGCTACTGGTCTTGTTAGGGGCTTCTATTATTGCTCCTTTGGTGGAGGAAACCCTCTTTCGCGGATTTTGCCAGGGTCAGCTGGAAAAAGGCTACGGTGACGCTACCAAGGCAGTGCTCATAGCTTCCTTACTGTTTGTTGTGTTGCACTTCAATCCCTGGTGGGCCTTGCAGATATATGTTTTTGGCGTGGTGCTGGGTTACCTGGCGTGGCGCACCGGCTCCGTATGGCCGGCGGTAATCGTACATGGAATCAATAACAGTTTGTCGGTCGTGTTTGCCAATCTGGAAGAGACCGACTATCAATGGTACGTTATGGGCGATCATGTTAATCCCATGTGGCTGCTGGTCAGTTCGATTTTGGCCTATGCCGGCTTAAAATCACTGATTGACGGTTATCGTGAGCCCGTTTCGGTCATCATACAAGGAGAATAGACAAGTTGCGAAAAGCAGAATCAGCATTGGACTTAATTGGCAATACACCCATGATCCGCATCAATAAACTGGCGGACCCCAACGGCGCCCAGCTATGGGTCAAGATGGAGCATATGAATCCGGGACACAGCGTAAAGGATCGCATCGCCCTGCGGATTGTGGAGGATTATGAAAAGGATGGTACGCTCCAGCCAGGCGGCACGATAGTGGAGGCTACCAGCGGTAATACGGGCATGGGCCTGGCCATTGTTTGTGCCATCAAGGGCTATGGCGCTATCTTTATCATGCCTGACAAGGTCAGTGATGAAAAACGCCGTCTGCTGCGGGCCATGGGCTCCGAGGTGATCATGTGTCCCACGGCGGTAGCTGCCGACCATCCGGATTCATACTATTCGGTGGCCGAACGGATAACCCGGGAAACCGCCGGCGCTGTCCTGGCTAACCAATATTATAATCCTTCAAACACTCAGACCCACTACGACACAACCGGTCCGGAAATATGGGAGCAGACCGAAGGTAAAATTGACGTCTTTGTGGGTTCCATGGGCACCGGCGGCACCATTACGGGAATATCCAAGTTTTTGAAGGAAAAGAATCCCGAGATCAAGGTATGGGCAGCTGATCCTTTTGGATCGATCCTTAAAGCTTATAAGGATACCGGTAAAATCACCACCGGTCACACCTACCTGGTGGAAGGTATCGGCGAGGATATCGTACCGGGTAACCTGGATATTGATCTGGTGGACGAGGTCGTCAACATCAATGATGAGGACTCGTTTTACTGGTCGCGCCAACTGGCCCGGAAGGAAGGCATAATGGCCGGTGGCTCGGCCGGCACTATTATTAAGGTGGCCGTTGCCGTAGCCGCCGACATGCGCCCCGACCAGTTGGTCGTGTCCATGATTCCCGATACGGGTGAGCGCTACCTCAGCAAGCATTTCTCCGATGAATGGCTGCAGGAAAAGGGGATGATGCGGCGTGAGATGGTCACACTCCGCCGGCTTATCCAGCTCAAAGGAGACCAACTCCCAGCCGTCATTTCCGTGGGCCCGGAGGAACCGGTGCGCACGGCGCTCAGCATAATGCGTGATAATAATATATCCCAGCTACCGGTCTTGCGTAACGAGAAAAACCTGGGCAGCGTTCGTGAGAGCAGCCTGCTGGCTGGTGTGCTGGATGACTCAAGCTTCATGGACCGCCCGGTAAGCGACGCAATGGAATCCGCCTATCCTACGATCCATGAAACTGATACGGTAACAACCTGCATTCCACTGCTGCGCAAACACCAGGCAGTCCTGGTAACCAAAGATGAAATGATCGTGGGATTCATTACCAGACACGATGTGATTAATTTTTCTGAGGGGCAATGAGGAAAGAATTCATCGGCACGGAAGGGTTTGTCCTGCTGGATACTGTCCGGCGGCTCTACCGGCGCAAGGCCTGGTCGGCTTTGGGGCGGGTGCTGAAGAAAATTCATCCGGGCGAACTCTCCTGGATATTCCGGCACCTTACCTCCAAGGAGCGCACCGCAATCTTTGAATTGCTCAAGGAGCCGGAACAGCTCGGCGAATTCTTCGGTGAGCTGGACGAAAGCATTCGTCTTGAGCTGGTAGAGGCCATGACGACCGAACGCATGGTGGATGTCATTGACAATATGGCGTCCGATGATGCCGCCGATTTCCTCGATTCCCTGGAAGAGGAACTGCGCGACCAAGTGCTGGCCCTGATGAGAAAAGAAGATGCCGCGGAAGTGGAGGAATTGCTGCAATATGAGGGCGATACCGCTGGCGGCATCATGTCCCCGGACTTCCTGGCAATGGACGGCGATCTGAAAGTGAGCGAGGCTGTCCAGCAGGTGCAGAAGCTCAGTGAAGAAGCCGAGATGGCCTTCTACATCTACGTGATTGACAAAGATGGCAACCTCCAGGGAGTCGTCTCTCTCCGTCAGTTGCTGATGAATGCCTCTGACAAGCAACTATCCAAGATTATGGAAACGGACGTAATCGCTGTTTCCATGGAGACGGATCAGGAAGAGGTGGCGCAGATCGTTTCCAGGTATAATATCATGGCGGTTCCGGTAGTTGATCACGATGGTGTAATTCTCGGGATAGTGACCATCGATGATGTGGTGGATGTCATCCGTGAGGAGGCCACCGAGGATTTTCTACAAATGGTGGGCGCCGGTAAAGACCGGGAAATCCTGCTCAAGCCGGTTTTTCAGAACGCCGTTACCCGACTCCCCTGGCTGCTGGCAAGTTGGGTGGGTGGCGTGCTGGCAATGAGCGTAATCAGCAGTTTCCAAAACCAGTTGGTACAAGTCATTGCTCTGGCTGGATTCATTCCCGTTATTATTGGTATGGGCGGTAACATTGGCACCCAAAGCAGCACCCTGACAATACGGGGATTGGTCACAGGCCGCGTCGATATCCATCGTTCCTGGGGCTTCATCGGCAAGCAGTTGCAGGTTGGCCTTTTACTGGGAGGGTTTTTCGGGATTCTGCTGGGCTTGGCGGCCTGGCTGTTCTACGGCAACCCGGAGCTGGGCGGAGTGGTTGCCCTGGCGATTTGCTTTTCGATGCTCCTCTCAACTGTCCTGGGAACCATGGTGCCCATCGGCCTGCGCAGGCTGGATGTGGATCCGGCCGTCGCTACCGGACCATTTGTGACAACCAGTACCGATGTCCTGGGTGTACTGATCTACTTTCTCCTTGCCAGGGCAATGTTACCCATCTGATCGAACCATAGCGGTGAAAATAAAGACAAACCTGTATCGGCCTTTTGGGTGGTTTGCCCTCATCGCATGGGCTGCCGGACCGCTTGCATTAGCAGCCCAGCAGAATAGCTATACCGTATCCTGGCTGGGTATCCCGGTGGTCGATGTTTCGGTGGTATGGCAGGAAACCGATTCGGTATGGTCGGCAGAGTACCGGGCAACTTCCAGGGATTGGTTTAACCGGGTTTACGCGGTGGACAACAGCTACCGAATAGACATGCACCCGGTTACTTTACGCCCGCTCAAATTTGAAAAGCTGATTGTAGAAAATAATAACAGCTCCCATTTCGTAACCAAGTATGATACAACTGCAGAAAAAGCCTTATATGCCAACGGACTGGAACGGCACTGGCGCCCGGATGATATGACCCTGTTCAGTTCCCTGGCATGGGTGGAGCGGCATGCCTGGATGGCCGGTGAGTCAGATACATTTACGGTTGAGATTGAAGGTATTTTTTGGGCTGTGGAAGCTACCTGCAGTGCCGTCACAACGACTGAAAGCGGCATGGAATTGGTTCAGGTGGGCGTAACTTTTCTAGGCATCAGATCTGGCGAGGCCGTGCTCAGCAGTACCGATATTGTAACGGCGCTGCTGCCTGGAGAAAAGCATTTCCTGCGCTTCACTATTGACCGGATTCAGCGCCGGATTCAGGATATCAGATTTGGCAGGATACCGTTTCAGGTACGGGCAACTATAAATTAGGTACATATATATTCGTCCATGCATTGGCGAGGGTTAGGCACATGGGAACTTCCGTAAAAGATTTTTTCCAGATCTATTGGCGCTCATTGGCGGTGGTAGCGTTAATTGCAGCCGTGATCATTATCGGTCTGTATCTGCACGTCGATGCCAAGCTGGTGGCCTTGTTTGCGGTGATTGCCGGTTTTATTACCAACGGTTTCGTAGCACTGGCCACCTTAACGTCATTAGTGCCCGTAGTAGGCCCGATTCTGGTAAAATTGTTTTCCCTGCCGGTTTTTTACCTGTTCAACGCACTTGGTGGTATGGTATCCTTCGTAGCCGTCAAGAAGGGCTATACTGGAGAGATGATTCACAGCCGGCTATTGACAATCATGCTGCTGATCGGTGTAGCGGTTGGCTACATCCTGGGCAATCTGCTGCCTATTCACTGAACTTATGGCGCCACCGTGATATGCCGCTGTATCAAATGTGGATCAACGAATTATTTTGGCCCCGCATTAACCGATTTGAAAAAATGTTATTTGTGATCTAGATCATTTATATAATTAGAATATCAGCTTAAGATGCGGTCACGATTACTGATCCAGTTTTAACTGGGGTAGGGGGTTTTTTCATAACGTATCATGGAGATAATAAAATGAATAATAAAATAAAAGGGCTACTGATCGCCACTTGGATGTTCGCGGCACTGTTCGGTGCTGCGAAGTCAACGGGCGAGCAGGCCACAATCAAGGCAACAGATCAGGCGGCAGCAGCCGTGCAGGAAGTTGCCACAAATCAGGAGATTCTAACCAGCGCTCAGCAGGCCGGTAAGGTACACGCCTGGAAACACGCTGTCAGAGCTCTGAAGCCTGACGCCACATCGCAGATGGTCAGGCCGGACCGGCGATTTGAAATGGCAGCGCGCAAGGGGCAGTACACAAGAAAGGAAAGCAAGATTGCTTTCAAATTGCCCTTTAGTGCTTCTTCCGGGGCTACACAGGGCGCATCCGCTCTGCCCAAATCTATCGGTGGTGGTTTCAGTCTGGCAGCCGTGTCAACCATCGCGGTGTTTACCAATACCGCGGGTGATCCTATTACTGGATATACTATTGGTGACACGATAGTATGGACGATCACGTCCACTGATACGGTGTATCTGGAAATCTATGTCGACGATGGTGATTCTCTGTTCAGCGCCGTTAATGATTTCAGTTTTGATGTAGATGACAAAGGCGATAACAAAATCACTTTTCTTGATAATGATATCGACGATGAGGATACCACCGCCGGCACCTGGAAGATAACCCTCGATACAGGTGAATTGAGTGAAGGCGATGAATTTTTCCACCTCCAGGGGGTACGCCTATGGTTTGCCTTCAGTACAGCCCTGGGCGGATACGATGGTGAACTGTCATTGGATGTTATTGCACCGCCAACCACAACCACCGTTTCAGGAACGATTACCGTGGAAGGGGTCCCAGTGCCCAACGTGCTGGCAGTTGCCTTCCCTATGGCTGCTATGATGGACGGACCCGATGAGGGCGGACCGGAAATATTCTTTATAGCAATGTCCGGCCCTTCCGGTGAATATGCCATCAATGTTGATGATGCCCAAGCCGGTGGTGAATTTATGATCATGGCCTTTGATCTGTTCGGCTTGTATTGGGGCATGTACCCCGATCCACCGTATATCGAGGTCTACCTGTCTGCGGGGGATAACCCGTCAGGTCTGAGCTTCGATTTCCAGCCGGTGAATTCTGTAATCAAAGGCCAGCTGACTGATGCTGTGTCAACGCTCGGAATTGCTGGTGTGCGTGTCCGGGCAGGTGGCGGCCCTCAGGAGCTGCAAGATACTACTGATGCCGAAGGGTACTACCGCATTCCCGTAGCCGAAGGAGATTACCGGGTTGACGTTGCCGAAAGAGACCTGATAAATATGGGTTATATGGTACCCCATGGCGATGATGAGTGGTTCTGGGTAGCGGATAACGATTCCATCGTTGTAGATTTTGAGACCTACGCCACCGATGCCACCATCACCGGCACCGTCCTGTGGTCCGATGGCTCCCCGGCTGTAGATATTGAAGTCTGGGGCGGCGTTCAAGGATTCCATACGAATTCCTGGACTGACGCCAGCGGATTTTACACCTTACAGGTGAGCTCGGAGCTGGATTCATTTGAGGTAACAGATAAGTGGGACAGCACCAATACCTGGTGGAACATCGGCTATTGGGTGAACGTCCACGAGGAAGATGTGGTAGCACAGCCTGATGGTCACCACGTGCGTGTTGGCGCCGACTACGTGGACTTCACGCTGTTTTGCTCCGACGCTACCCTTAGCGGCATTGTCTACGATTTCTTCGGAAACCCAGCCCCCTGGTCAAACCTGTGGGCCTATACTCTCGATGACAGCGGCTAT
>DAOWIJ010000074.1 GCA_030640955.1 Fidelibacterota bacterium | reverse complement strand
TTTCCTTTCATCAGCACGCCCTGCGCACCAGCCGGCCCCAACCGGGCCATGCGGAGATGGACCCCCAACACGTGCTGGCCGCCGCCGGTCAGGTCATCAGCCGCTGCCTGGCCGACTGCCGCAATAATAGCTGGCAACCAAGGGCCCTGGGACTATCGGTGCAGCGCTCCAGCTTTCTACTGTGGGACGCGGCACGGAATCAACCGCTGAGTCCCGTCCTTACCTGGCAGGACCACCGGGCCGACACCGCGCTGGACCGCTACCACCCCCATGATGACCTGATCAGGGGCATTACCGGACTGAACCTGGCCCCCTACTACGGCGCGCCCAAACTGGCCTGGCTCATGGGGGATGATCCTCAGCTGGCAGATGGCCTGGTGGCCGGAGCCATAAAATTCATCCCTCTGCAAAGCCTGCTGATCAGGCAGCTCACCGGCCGGCTGCTCATGGACGAAACTATCGCCGGGCGCACACTGCTGTTTGATATCCGGGAGCGGCGCTGGTCTGATGAACTGCTGGCGCTGTTCCAGACGCCCGCGGCCTGTCTGCCGGAGGTAGTGCCCTCGCAGTCGGATTTCGGAACTTTTGAAGCGAACGGTTACCGTGTGCCGCTGCTGGTGGCCATGGGTGATCAGCAGGCCGCCATGACCGGTCTGGGCGCCCGCCAACCCGGCGACGCGGCAATCAACTTCGGTACGTCGGGATCGGTGCTGCTGCACACGGGCAGTACGCCCCGGCCCACCGGAGGCTTGCTGGCAAACGCGGCCTATTCGTCAGGCGCTAAGGTGGAATATGTGCTGGAGGGCACCATCAACGCCGTGGGCGCCCTTATGCACTGGCTGGCCGACCGGGAGGGCCGTCCTGACATCACCCATAAATGGCCCGAACTGGTAGCAGATACCACCGACCTGGCGCTGGTGCCCGGTGTGAACGGCCTGGCGGCCCC
This sequence comes from Fidelibacterota bacterium, assembly GCA_030640955.1. Classification (GTDB taxonomy): domain Bacteria; phylum Fidelibacterota; class Marinisomatia; order SCGC-AAA003-L08; family TS1B11; genus DAOWIJ01. Next base: position 1,777 of record DAOWIJ010000074.1, on the reverse strand, counting down.
CTACTGGCGCTCAGATATTGCCACTACCTTTATTCCTGATGAAAGCGGCTATGATCTATCCCACCGGATTCGGGCGGCCATGGAATCGGTGGCCTTTCTGGCGAGCGACATACTGGTGGCCATGTTCGAGGGTCAGTCCCCCCTGCCGCTGAAGGAGCTGCACTGCGGCGGCGGCATGGCCCGGCCACCGCTGCTGCAATTCCAGGCCGACCTGCTACAGCATTCCCTGGTGCTGCACCGCACCCGTGAAGCCACCGCCCGAGGCGTGGCCCTGCGATTGGCGGAAGCGCTGGAATGGGATGAATTCGGGGGCCATCGATCCGGCGGCCAGCGCTTTGAGCCGCAGCTGGACCGGGCAACCAGCAATGCCCACCTGAAACGCTGGCGTCAGGCTATAAAGAAGATTCTTTCTTCTTAATGCCCCCCAGCACGCTTGCCCCGCTGGAAGCGGAGGCGGGGTTCAGTCCACTGCTCTACCGATGAGAAAAAGAGAAAGAGAGACAAGGAATAGGGACAATTATTCACTGTTTGCAGCTTTTACTATTATCTTCGATGCACGCTGCTGGAGATGATTACCGCTTGCGTCCTAATAGGAAAGCAGATGTAATTTCAGTCTGCATATCTGTTGCATTGATAGTACGTACAATTCAGTATAGATAAATTCGTATGTCGAAATATTACAGTGCTTTTAGAATAAATATCTTTTCGAGACGCCAGGTATTTTACGGAAAAGGTTGGAATCCTCTTGTATTGAGAATTATAAATACGTGGTGATATTGAACCAATCCATCGTATATTGCTGATGGAATTCTGTATGAATGTAATCTGTCTAATTTGAAGTAATAATGACTCTATCTCCTTTTGAGGTTGGCAAGGAATTTGGGCGCGAAATTCGACTTGATACGAAACAGGGGAATAGAATTCAAAACTTTCAACGTATGGAAGCCAATCCAGCACAGATGAGAGCTTGGACAAAGTTCATTCAAGATCAATGCAATAGGGCGGAACTAAGGTCATCAACTTCAGTATACAATTGCGTTGGTATGGTTTTATCATCGAGACGCACTTGGATTGATATAGATATTGTCGGTTGGATACTGAATCAAGATAGCTATATACTTTTAAGTGGTGTAGCTGAAGCGAGACCTGGTGATTTGGTTGTCTATAAGGACACTCATTCCAAAGAATATGCACACATCGGAATGTTCTTGGGGGAGAGATTGTTACTTGAAGGCAGTAACCAGACAGAGATGTGGGTGATCAGCCAATTCGGCAATTTCGGTGAATGGATTCATCCAATAGACCACGTATTACCAACTTGGAAGGGCGGCATTGAAATTTGGACTGATAGGAAATAAAATATGAATATAAATGATATATTTCGCAAGATCGAGAGCCATGAAACATCAGCTCAACTCAACTTAACCTCAAATTTAAGGCATTTCTTCATGTATGCCGAGAGAGTTGAGTGCATTCAGGAACTGAAGAATGCCCTCAAAGATACTATCTGTATAACTGAAACTTTGAAACGCATTCTATCATTATCAAAGGAGGATATCGATTTTCGCTACGAAAATCCGTATGATAGTGCAATTACCATCTACTTATGGGTTTTATTTTTACAGAGTGAAATTGCGGGGAAAGTAGCAGCTAATATTGCCTCAAAGCTGAGGCATGGTTGGTGGGCACCTCGATATGCTCGGAAAGTATTGAAGGAAGATGTTTATTTTACACCTACAACGATTGAGGAGGTCGGAGAAGAAAGAGAATACAGTTT